>DASTGE010000674.1:0-8190 GCA_035719405.1 Burkholderiaceae bacterium | reverse complement strand
GAATGCTGAAATTGATCGTGTGGTCGATAGGGCCGGGGGTCGCGAGAATTGCGGACAGCTCCAGCGGGTCGTGTACCTGCGCACCTACGCTCACCGACAAAGCAGCTGCGCCAATAGCTATCAGAGATCTGGTCTTCATCGACTACTCCTGCTGATGGTCTGATCTAACTCCCTGCATCTTTTAAATGTGAATGCTAACCATCGATCCATAGAAAACCAAATTCGGCACTCAACCCAGAGTCCGTCGGCGCTGTCTGGAGCGTGAGATCGAGTTGGGAACAGAGCTGGCTCCGGTTGTCTTGAAATTACTACTGTCGCATCACGGGGACGGCTATTGGTTCAAGGGGTTCAAGGCGATTTCTACAGCATCACCTCGACGGTCACGCCTGTGCCTGAGTCCGAAACCTGCATGTTGCTGCTGGCTGGTCTCACTGTAGGAGCGTTACTGTGCAGGCCTGGAAAGAGCAACTGCCGCAGGAACGATCACGCGGACGCGGCGTAATTTTTGGAAGGTGGCGTGACAATCGTTCGCTCGCTCGTCCTGGGGGGCTCAGTGTTGGAGGCCGCGAACGACAAATGCTCGCTTGGTAATAAGAAACGAACGATTGTGATCTTACTTTTCATTGTCTCCCCTATCGCACGGATCAGATAGTCTTCAGGATCACTGCATTGTTCCTGCGCTCGCCAGCCAACGTAGAACTCGGACAATTCTTGTGCTGAAGTGATTCCGGTGCGCGTACGGAAAACCTCATAGTCTGCACCCAAGTGAAACCGGAGCCACGCCTGACCAATCCACTGCCGTAGCTGCGTGTAGGAAAATCCGGTGTGGATTGCCAGCTCAAGCGCGTGGGCATGCACCAGATTATCAACGTTATCGTACCCCTCGCGTTGCAGCCGAATTTCATGCTCGTAGCTCATCCCGTCGAGCGTGGTCAGCGGAATGGCGGAATATTCGGTGGCTGGCAGCCTGAGAATGTGACTGCCCCACTGTTCCAGAAATAGCAGTCCGCGCTCCGGAAAATATCCGATCAAGAAGCTCAACGCTGGCAAGAGGTGGATGATCTTCGTAGATGGTGGAAATATGAGAAATGATAATACCAAGGCAAGCGAGCTGCTTGTTCCGAGCCTCACTAGACCCCCGACGAAGGTATGTGGAGTGAGATCCAAGGTGTAATAGCTCCTCGTAAGGTGTCGAAGGAAGTAGATGTAGGCGCCGAGAAAGCCAAACTGAAATGCGGCAGTGCTTATTACCATCCGCTGGAACCAGTCATTCTCGTTGCCGCTAAAAAAAACGTTCACATAGGGTCCTAGCAAAAGAAAGTTCACCCCGATGCCCATATTCATCCCGTGCCCCACTTCGGTGGAGGGGACAGGTTTAAAAAGTAGCAAGCTCATGAACCCGAGCAGCACGAAGATCATAAGCGCGGTGACGCTTCCGACGTAGCGGCGCATGCGGTACCGCTCGCCTACGTGCTTGACGATATAGTGGTGATACGCCTCCCATTCGACGGAGCTCAAGTCCTCATTTAGGCGCCGCAACTTCTCGTCCTTCATCATGGTTACATAGCAATAGGTAATAATTGGTATAATTAGTACGCAGTAAAGCATCATCACCACGTGATATATAAAGAACTGCGGATCGAACCAAGTTGTGATTCTGGACGTGGTTGTTTGTGTTCCAAGTAGCTGACTTGTAGCATCTGCAAGTAGTAAGCCCGCAAGCAGTAATACAGGTAATACAAGAGACAAAAGGGCTAGAAGCGGGTGTCGATTTTTTCGCGCGTCGCGAGACCGATTCAGTTGTTCAGGTAGATCCATGGCCGCACCTCTTTGTGCCGTTAACGTTAATACACCATTTTCTGCAGATTGGGTGTTGTTCTGTATCAATAAGGAACGTTGAAGCGTCGAGGAGAGAATGCCGAGGTGTGACCCTTGAACGCCATTGAAATGTGGTCATTGGTGGCGCGGCGTGGAGATGCCCAGCCGGCTTCGCGGACTCCCAACGCCTGAAGTGCAAACCCACGCGCGCGGAGTTCAGTACCCACACAATGGGCGGAATGGCGAAGTTTTGGGCCCAACTTACGCCGCCTTCATGTCGGCCACGAGTAAAACGATCTTCGTTCGGCGCCTCTTGGCGGGCGCACTTCAGTGGAGGGCCTGCTCGATCCGAGCGCTGGGGCGCTCGAAGCTTCTTGAGTATCAGCTCAACAGCGACAAGTCCTCGGCAAATTCGGCCGATGGAGTCGCGCAGGACGCTTCTCAGCGCCGCTGGCGGTCCAGGCCTGTTCCCGCCTCGATGTCGAGCCTCCGCTCACGCAGCGAGCCGGCGTTGCGATGGAACTTCAGCACGCCGCCGCTCGGCTTGGCCGCCCTGTCCAGGCCCAGGATGGCGTTGAAGCTGCTCAGCACCGTGTGCTGGTCGTCGTCAAAGTCACCGTGGTGGCGCGCCTGCGAGGCGCTGCCTGTGGCCGGGTCCGCGTTATTTGGCGCCACTACGAGTAAGTGCGGGCTGCCTGCGGCGAACAGCGCCTTCACGGCCGCCCCGGCCTTGTCATCGAGCCAGCGCTGCATCCCTAGGATTGGCACGCCCTCGCGGAACGGCCGGTCTTCATGGATGCCCGGGATGCGGAAGCGCTCCTCGAAGGCGTTGGACACCAGGTACAGCAGCGATTTGTTATAAATGCGCGCGCAGTTATCGTCGCGTTCAGCCTTATCGCTGAGCACGTAGAGCGCCAGTCGCCCGATTTGCCGGTCCTTGAGGGCAGGCAAATAGTACTCGTTAAATAAATCTATCGTACATGCTGGGGCCCAAAGTGTGCAGCTCTCGATATGCAGCCCCTGCTCCAGCAGCCGTGGCACCAGCCCCGCGTGCAGGATCGAGCCGGCGCTGTGGCCCACGAGATGGATCTCCACTTTGCGGCCCTGGAGCCAGGGCTGTCCCGCCACCTTCTCCTTCAGGTGCCGCGCCACCAGCCATGCCGCGCCGCCCTCGCGACCCGCGTCCAGCGCGTTCTCCTTCATCTCGTCCCAAGCGGACTTGCCGGTGAGCGCGCGTGCGACAGGCTCCAGCGCATCGTCGATGCGATCGAGCAGGAAGTCCTTGGTCGCGTCGAGTACGCCCTCGGGGCGACGTCGGCGCACGGCGTCCTCAAGAATGTTGGTCAATGTGGTCCAGTAGTCGCTGCGCCAAATGAAGGCCAGCGGATAAACTCGCCCCTGCAGAAGCGAGGGACGGTATTCCGCCAGCCGCTGCACGGCAGCGGCTTCGTTAACCAGACCACCGTGAGCGTAAAGCAGGATGCGCACCTTATCCCAATCCCGGGTAACGCGCCGAATGTCGTCGTCGAAGACGTGCGCCAGCGACTCAGTTGTCACGCCGTAGTCGCCGCCAGCCCGCAGCCGCCCGTCGTTGCCCACGCTGACAATATGCGGCCGCAGGGCGGCGAATGTGTAGGCGATCGATTCGCCTGCGGTGGCTGCGTGCGCGGCGGCCGTGGACTCCACGCTTCGCAGCGTCACCGGTGCACCCAGGCGCGCTACCCACACGTCGGTGCCATTACGCAACCAGTCGTCGTAGCTGATGCGTCCGAACCCCTGGCGGCCCCAGGTTGGGCCCCAAGAGTTCTGCAGCCAGAAACCCTCTTCGTCGTAGGCGACGATGGCGAATGCGTGGCCGCCTTTCAGCTTGTCATCCTCGCGCATTTCAATTACGCCCGAACTGTCCACGCGGAACCAGCCCTCATGCACCGCGCAGGTCGTGTAGAGGATGCCCACCTCGGCGATCGCCGAGTGCATTGCCACCAAGTCCTGATGGTTAACACGGAAGTACGCCCCCAGCGGCCGCTTGCTCGCCTCCGAGGTGCGCTCCTTGGTCAGCCCTTTGCGGTCCGGATGGCGCGAAGGGTACAGGTCTTCGGGGCACACGCCATGCTTGTGCCAGCCCTTCATCGCGCCGCGGCCACTCGAACCCTCGTAATCCTCGCCGGGCCATTCGTCGTAGCGGCGCGCAAGATCGTAGAGCATGCGGGCACTTACCAGCGTACAGTCGGGCACCACGTGGCGCCGCCGCAGGAGGTAGTTCGCCACAGTGGCCAAGCCATAGCCTGTGCAGGCGCCTTCGTGTCCTTGGTCAAGAATCGGCACCCCAACCTCAAGATAGTCGCCCAGCCGGATCATGGAGGGAACTTCAATGAGCGTAGGAACGTACATCAGGTCTCGGAAGTCCATCGTGTCGCGCCGCGCGTCCAGCTTGGGCCGTGTCGCGCCTGGTTCCTTGATCTTGCCGTTCCGGACCGGTGCCTCCTTGCCGCGTCCGGCGCCTTCGTGATCCTGTGCCATCGCGCGGATGGCCTCCGCGCCACGGTCGAAGTCAAGCTCTGGCTCGGCGTTGGCTGCGAGCGCGGGGCGGACAGCCCCGGCAGGGAAGGCGGCGCTCAACGCCTCTAACGCCAGCGCATGGAACTTCTCGCGCTGCGCGAGGCCGTTGAGGCCGCCGTTGATGCGCCGGGTAATTTCCTTAAAGTTCCCCGCATCGGCCAACTCGTTGAGGCCTTTCTTCTGCCAGAAAAGCCCTGCAATGCGGAAGCCAGCGTCAGGCGCGGAAGCCTGCTCCGGACAGCCCTCGAGGTCCAGTCGCAGTAGCGCACCGAAGCGCTTGTAGTTGGCGCGGCCGGTGAGCTGAATCGGGCCGCGCCCCCTGAAGCGCTTGCCGTCCCCCGGCTCAGTGTTGCCCAGCCGCTTCGACAGCTCGGTCTCCGGCTCGTAGCGCTCCTGCACCTCGGTGGGACCCCAGAGCTCCTCCATGAAGGCCAGCTCGCCCGACTCGTGCGCGATCTGCGAGATGAAGGCCGCGGCGCGACGCAGGGTGTTGATGCCGAATTCCTCCATTGCCGCGTTGAGCGGCGGCGCGAAGTCGTTCAGCCGCCTGGGCGAAGCGTGGTGCATGAGCTGCGCAAGCTGTTGCGAAGTGACGGGCATTGTCTACCTCCTGTCCACCGGGTACCGCGGATGCGGCTTGTATAGATTAGGTGTCCGGGGCCTGCTCTGTCAGGCTCCAAGAACCCTGTCCCGCCATCGGAATTGATAAATCTCAAAGCGAATCGTTGACCGACCATGCGCTGGCGTCGGCGCCTTCATTAAGTAGTGATGCCGTGTACTCTTGTCCGGGCCAAAACCCGCCGAGGGAGAGCGTTGCAATCTCAAAGCAACCGTCACCTGGCCGTTACGGCCCTGATGATGTTTTCGATGACCCTCATTTGCGGTGCCTGTTGGGTGAGGTAGCGGTTCGGCCATCCCGTGGCGATGTCCAGGTAACCCCACCAATCCCAGCACCCGTTTCGGTTTTCTTTGGTCATAAGGTCGTCCGCAGTTGAAGGCACGGCGGAAAGGCTACACACCTCCGCTTCGAAAGGTTTCCCGCTCGGCTCAATCGCAGGGTAGACAACAATGACATTGTAGTAATCGGCCCAATTGTTGTAACCGGCTCGTCTTGCGAATTGTTCCGCATTCTGTCGGCAGCCATGAAGCGCAACATGCACTCGGCAGTGACTTGTTGATGGTCGGCAAGATGGGGGTACATACAAGTAGCCGTCGTCTGCCATGTCAAAGTTCTTGCGACGCTCGGTTTTCCAGGGAAAGAAAAAGAACCAACTATCGGCTGCAATGATGTGTATCTCTGATCTGACATTGGAAATGTGCGGCTGCTGGCTGAACCGCCAGACTTCGTTGTCCGGCACGCTCATCCGTCTACTTGGATCGAACGCGCGACCGTTGCCGTAGAGGGCGTGAAAAAGCTTCCCAGCATTGTCCTCGTTGCCGCAATATCGGACGAAGGTGCGTTCCTGTCCGGTCGCAGCGCAAGATTCGTTGCCTGGATCTGGCGCAATAATTCCGTGCCCGGCTCCGTCGCTGCTTTCTGCAGAATCACCCGTATCCAGTACCGGGTCACTGCCGATGAACTCCTTCAAAAATCTCGCACTGACTTGTCCCGACTGCATTACTACGGTAGGGTCAGCAGGACTTTGAAAAACGTATGAGTGCGTCAAGGCGCGAGGCTTCCCAGAGGCAAATGGATCAATCGCCCCGAGGTGTTCAAGATCGCCCGCTTTCGCTTTGAGAAAAGCAGCTGCCTGTTGAATTCCGGGCACATCGAAATGCGATCGCCCACACATGCATTGATTGACAGCGTTGGCCAGGGAGCCCTGAGCACATCCCCACGCAGGACCAGCGATGGACCCGACACCGCTGATCGAACCGGAGTGTGCCACTGCATACTGTACGGCCATCGCAGCTCCTGAGGACACCCCTGAGATGGTGACGTCGTTCGGATCCCCATGGCGTAACAAGCCCCGCCCATCGTCTGCCAGCACCTGAAAGCTCGAAAACAACGCCAATGTTGATGCGATAAGCATCGACTTGCCGCTGGTCTGCCTTTGCAGCATATAAACCTCCAATGAGAGAAACCGACTTGAAGTAGCTTTGGGCCGCTCACGAGTTCCAAGCAACGAGCTCACGTCAAGAGTTGTGCCATCCGTCGTTGTCGTCGGCGGTCTTGGCCGTTTCGAGGGCCGCCCGTTGAGGGGGCCGGTGAGCTGGACGTTAAGGTTGGGTTGCGACTTGTGGACTGCGTGAGGGTAGTCACCTTGCCCTCGACATTGGCCACGCGCCGTCTGCTTATGCGGTACTGATCTTGTTGAACGCGTCGAGCCCCTTAGTGGCGAGGTTGATGATGGCCTCAGCATTCGCTTCCTTGGCGAGGATGGCCGCCAACTCGGTCGCGCGAGCCTCCGCCTCCTTCAGGGTTGTCTCCGAGGGAGGCCGGATCGCGGCCTCTTCATTCAGGAATGCCCTGCGCTTGTTTTTCAGGAGCTCGAGGTCGCGCTGTGCTTCAAGCGCCTTCGCACGGAACAGGCTGCGCGACGCCGCAGTCTGGGCGTCGGTTGCAAGCACATCGTACTTGCCGAGCGCCTCGCTGATGAGGTCGACCGTCGCAAAGTAATCCTGCAGGTAGCGCAAAGCTTCGTCCGCAGTGCATTGGGACCTTGTCTTGCCTGCCATGTCAATCTCCTCGTGATGTCAATGGTCGGCCGGCACGCTCGCAGGGAGCTGGGCGTGCGCGACGGGTGTTGCAGCGGCGGCGGCGGCCATCTTCTTTTTGTTGTCGTCGATGCTCTTTTTGATCGTCTGGGCGAACGTCGACGTGAGCTCGATGCGCTCCCTTGCGGACAGTTCCTCGCCGAGCGCCGCAAGGGCTTGCTGCGTCGCCGCGAGGTTTTCGGTCGAGTCCGGAAGCGGGGCGAGGAGCTTGGAGAACGATTCATCGAGCTCGGCAAGTCGCGCCTGGAGTGCCTGTTCGTCGATGAGGCGGCTGTCCGAGAGACCCTTCAGCGAAGCATGGAGTGCCAAGGCATCACCCTTGCCTGCGAGGCGCAGGACGCGTTCGTCGAAACCCGACTCGGTCGCAGCAATGAGCGACTGCCATTGCTTCATGTCGACTTCCGCATAGGCCAGTGCCAGCTCGTGCCACGCGGCGACGCGCAGGTACTCCAGTCTGTAGCGTCGCGCAGTGAGGCGGTTCAGCGTGTCGAGGTAGCGCGCCGCCGACATGTACATCAGCTCTTTTTCGTTCGGCCCTGCCGTGCTGAACGCTTCGATGCAACGGCGCCCGTGCAACGCCTTAACGCCCGGCACATCGAGGTCGCGAGACGCGAGCCAGAGCTGCACGGCCCGCTCATAGTCAGCCTCGACGATTTCCATGGAGAGCCTGACTATCGCTCGTCGGGCCTCGATCTCCCGCGTGGCAGCTTCCAGCTTCAGCCGTTCGTGGTTGCGTCGGATGAGCAACGGCAGGGCGAGTGGCTTGCGCGCCTGGGCCAGGGACGCGCGCGCGTCGTCGATCAGTCCGGGGAGCAGGATGAACGCAACCGTTGCCTTGTTGGCTCGTTCCGGCACGCTTCCGTCGGCTTTGGCCTCCGTCACGGCCTGCACGAATGCGTCCAGGGAGTCGATCCGCTCGTTGCTCAGGAACTGGGCGGACAAGGCATCCTGCGCTGCATCGAGTGCAGACACGGCCTTGTTCAGCTTGTCTGCCGCGGTGCTGACGCGCTCCGCCGCTGAGGGTAGGCTTGTCGATTCAGCCAAGGCCATCTCGTACTCCCCGCGAGCCGCCTCGTATTCCAGCCGCAGGCCGTC
>DASTGE010000673.1:0-2870 GCA_035719405.1 Burkholderiaceae bacterium | reverse complement strand
GCCGCGGCGCCTCAGCGCCCCAGGTGAAGAGCCCGCCACGCTGTCCGGTCGCGGCGCCGTAGACGGCAGGACCAACCCACCATCCGGGCGAAAGTTCGAGCACATAACTCGCACCCACCAGCCCCATGCGTTCCTGCGCGGGAAGCCGAACGCGCTCGAAGCCCAGCTGGGCCGATGCTGCAATGCTGTTGACGCGCGTGCTCTGTGCCCATGCCCATTGGGCCGGCAGCGCCATGCTGCCGGCCAGCGCCGTCAACCACAACGCACGCCGCCTGCGATCCCTGACCGACATGCCGCCTTCCATCCGCAAAAGTTGCGGATGTTAAGCGGGGACGACCGACGGCCGTCTGGCGGATCCAATGCGCTGCTTGTGCCATCGGGCCGAAGGCCGGAGATCCGGCGTCGCTATTGGAGGCGCTATTGCACGCTCCAACCATCGCGACTCCCTGCGCGACGCCGGTTATTCTCAAGACTTGCCGGTCTTCTTTTCGCGGGTGCCGCGTCCGCCGCCCGGCTGCGTGATCTGTGGATCTTCGCCCTTGGCGTGCGACTTGCCTTCCTGCTCGGCGCGCTTCATGTCGCGCTCCTGCTTGGGCGACTCCGGCTTGGCCGATGCCGCGGCTTTATCGACCTTGCCCGAATCGACAAACTGCTTTGTCGCTTCGTTGTAGTGGCGGCCCGCGGTGTAGTTGCCTTCGCCTTGAAGGTCGGGGTTCGATTCGCTGGATTGCTGCTTCGGCTTCATGTGCGGTCCTTTCTCGTTGATCAATCTTCAAGATAGTTCCTCCGAAGCTTGACGGCTGTCGGGCCGAAGAGCGAGAGGGTGTCAGCCGGCCCTGACTTGCGGGTGACGGCGATGGCCCTGACGATAATCGCGCGCCATGCTCCTGCTTCTCTCGCCCGCCAAGACACTCGACTATGAAACGCCGGTCCCGGCCGAGGTGCTCGCCCGGTCACAGGAACCCAGATACGCCGCGCGCTCTGCCGAGCTGATCCGGGTGTTGAAGAAGCTCTCGCCCGAAGATGTCGCAGGCCTGATGCACCTGTCGCCGGCGCTGGCGCAGCTGAACGTCGACCGCTATCGGAAGTGGAGGCGCAGCTTCGGTCCATCCAACAGCAAGCCCGCTGCGCTGGCCTTCAACGGCGACGTCTACGAAGGCCTCGATGCGAAGACGCTGAAGCCGTCGGAGCTCGATTGGGTGCAGGAGCACGTTGTCATCTTGAGCGGCCTGTACGGTGTGCTGCGTCCTCTCGACGCGCTGCAGCCCTATCGCCTGGAGATGGGAACGCCGTTGGCGACCGCGCGTGGCAAGGACCTCTACGACTTCTGGGGAACCACGATCGCCGAATACCTGGATGGCCGGCTGTCGGGCGGGAAGTCGCCGATGATCGTCAATCTTGCGTCGCAGGAATATTTCAAGGCGGTTGACCGCAGCGCGCTGAAAGCGCCCGTGATCGAGTGTGTGTTCGAGGACTACAAGGGCGGCCGCTACAAGGTGATCAGCTTCTTCGCCAAGCGTGCGCGTGGACTCATGGCGCGCTATGCGGCCGCCCGACGCGCACGAACGCCGCAGGTGCTTCAGCAGTTCGATGTCGACGGCTATGCCTTCGACGAGGAGGCCTCGCAGGCGCAGCGATGGGTGTTCCGGCGGCGCATCGTGAACGGTTGAAGCGACGCCGACTTGAATGGGCAAAATTTCTGTGACGCGGCCGTCAGGTTGCGACTTCTCCTCGCGACCCGGAGCGTCATGACAGCGACTCACTGCGAAAATGGAGGGCATGAGCAGTAGCACCCAATTCGTCACCCCCGAGTTGCGCGAGTGGATCGTTGCGCAAGCCCAAGCCGGCCATTCGCCGGATTCCGTCCTGCAGGCAATGCGCAGCAGCGGCTGGAATGAAGAGGTCGCCGTCAACGCGCTGGAGGACACGCTGCGCGACTACCTTGCCGAGCACGCGCGGGAGAACAACCTGCCTGTGCCGACGACGGTTCCAGAGCCCGACCTTCGCCAGTCCCCCACCGTCGTGTTCGCCCACGATCGCGAAGTCCGCGTTTTGATGACGATGCTCGCGCCGCGGGTCGTCGTCTTCGGCGGCCTGCTGTCTCACGAAGAGTGCGACGAACTGATCGCTTTGTCGCGCCAACGGCTTGCCCGGTCGGAGACGGTCGACAACAACACAGGCGGCAGCGAGGTCAACGCTGTGCGAACCAGCGAAGGCATGTTTTTCCAGCGTGCCGAGAACCCGCTTTGCGCCCGGATCGAGGAGCGCATCTCGGCGCTGGTGAACTGGCCGGTGGAGAACGGCGAGGGCGTTCAGATCCTGCGTTACGGGGTGGGCGCCGAATACAGGCCGCACCATGACTACTTCGACCCTACACAGCCAGGAACCCCGACCATCCTCAAGCGCGGCGGGCAGCGCGTGGGCACGGTCGTGATGTACCTCAACACCCCGGTCAAGGGCGGCGCGACCGTGTTCCCGGATGTCCATCTCGAAGTTGCGGCGGTCAAGGGCAACGCCGTTTTCTTCAGCTACGACCGCCCCCATCCGATCACGCGCACTCTGCACGGTGGGTCGCCGGTCATCGAGGGCGAGAAGTGGGTGGCGACCAAGTGGATGCGCCAAGGCCGGTTCGACTGAAGAATTTGAAAGGCATCGCTCGCATGCCCTGAAGCCGCATGCGGGCCTCGCGATCATCGACCTGACGCGCGCGCGTTCACCTCGCTTCACGCGCCACGCTTCGCCTGTGGAGTGCGGCGCCGAGGGGGCAGATCGACAACGCAGCCGATGGCATGGCGGGCATCGCTGCCGAATCACCGCTGCGACACCGTGATGTCGCCAGGAGCCGTCAACCGAAGATCGTGTCTAGCGAC
>DASTGE010000672.1:0-3326 GCA_035719405.1 Burkholderiaceae bacterium | reverse complement strand
GTGGTCGTCGTGGGCTTGATCGGCGAACGCGGCCGCGAGGTGCGCGAATTCATCGACATGTCGCTCGGGCTCGAAGGCCTGAAGCGAGCGGTGGTGGTGGTGGCTCCGGCCGATGAGTCGCCGCTGATGCGCCTGAGAGCCACCGAACTCAGTCATTCGATCGCGGCGCACTTCCGCGACCAAGGACAGCATGTGCTGCTGCTGGTGGACTCGCTCACCCGCTACGCGATGGCGCAGCGCGAAGTGGCGCTGTCGCTCGGCGAGCCGCCGGCCACGCGCGGCTACCCGCCATCGGTGTTCAGCCTGCTGCCGCAGTTGGTGGAAACGGCGGGCAACGGCGAGACCCCGGGCGGCAGCATGAGCGCGATCTACACCGTGCTGGCCGAGGGCGACGACCAACAAGACCCGGTGGTCGACACCGCACGCGCCATTCTCGACGGCCACATCGTGCTGTCGCGGGCGCTCGCCGAGCGGGGTCACTACCCGGCGATCGACGTGTCGGCTTCGATCAGCCGCTGCATGCCCTTGGTGGCCTCGCGCGACCACGCCGAAGCCGCGCGACGTTTGCGCGTGCTGCTGGGGCGTTACCAGCAGGTGCGCGAGCTGGTGCCTATGGGCGCCTACGTGGCCGGGCTGGACGCCGAGACCGACCGGGCGGTGCAACTGCACTCGCGCATCGAGGCCTTTCTGTGCCAGGGCACGCGTGAACAGTCGCCGTTCGCGCAGTGCGTGCGGCAGTTGATGGAGGTGGTGGGATGAACCCAAACGGCAAAGCGGGCAGCTGCCTGGAGCGCCTGTTGTCGTTGCGTGAGCAGCAACTCGAGCGGCTGGGCGCCGAGGTGGCGGCCAAGCAGGTGCTGCGCTCCCGGGTGAACGGCACGGTCGAGCGCCTGGAGCAGCTGTGCGAATCCGCCGGGGCGAGCGCCGGGTTGCGACCTGTGCTGTCGGCCAATTGCGGCGACTACAAGGCTTCAATCATGGAGTTGGCGGCGACGCAGCGTGCGAGCCTGGCGGCCCACGATGCCGACCTGGCCACGTTGCGCCTGAGCGTGGCCGAGGCGGCCAAGCGCCAGGAAGCGCTGGCGCAGTTGCTCGAACGCCGCAGCGCCGAGTTGCATCGCTCGCAGCAGGTGCGTGACCAGCGACGCCAGGACGAAGTGGCCTCGCAAATGTGGATGCGGGGGCGCTCGTGACGTTGTGCTCGACGCATCGTTTGAGGCCGGCGGCGTGCGGGTCGCCTTTCGTATTCGTAACAGAAGGCTACGGAAACAGCACGACACGGAGGCGAGCATGACCACCATCGACCCGGCATCCCTGGCCACCCAACTCGCGAGCGCCTACACGCAGCCGATGCAGACGCTGCTGCAACAACAGCAAACGCGCACGCAAGGCGTGAGCGGCGCCTTGACCAAGCTGCAGTCGGCGCTGCAAGACTTCGATTCCGCGCTGCTGGGCTTGTCAGGCAAGCACAGCCTGCTGCAGTACGGGGCCAGCTTCAGTGCGCCGATCGGCACCGCGAGCACAAGCGCCACGGCACAACCCGGCGTCTACACCGTCTCCGTGCAGCAGCTCGCGACGGCGAACTCGGTGGCGTACTCGTATCCGGCGGGAGTCCAGGTCAATGCCGGCAGTCCGATGACAGTGCATCTGGCCGGCGGCAGCAGCTTCACGATCCAGGACCTCGCGTCCTCGGACACTGACGCCGACGGACAACTGAGCGCAACCGAACTGGCGCGTGCCATCAACACGGCGAGCGGCAACGGCGGCATGGTGACGGCGGGCGTCGTCAGCAACGGTGGGCAGAGCCAGCTCGTGCTCACCGCGCGCGACAGCGGCGCGGGCAGCCAGATCACGCTCGACGTCAGCGCGATGCCGGCCGGCACCTTGAAAGACACGCTGAGTGCTGCGCCAACGCAACTGGTCGGTGCACAGGACGCGATCGCGACGATCTCCGGCATGACGATCACGCAATCGTCGAACACCTTCACCGCAGTGCAGGGCGTGTCGATGAGCTTCACGCAAACCGGCAACGCCACGCTCACGGTGAGCAACGACGCGTCGGGCACCGCTGCCAACGTGCAGTCCTTCGTGACCGCGTACAACACACTGGAGAAGGCGCTCGACGGGCTCACCGACAGTGGCTCCGTCGAGGACGGCAAGGCCGCAGGGCCGATGTCGGCCGACAGCGGTGTGCGGGCATTGCGCGACAAGCTCAACATGCTGCTGCGCCAATCGGTCAACGGCGTGAGCCTGGCGGACTACGGTGTCATTGGCGATCGCAGCGGCAACCTCACGCTGGATACGACGCGCCTGCAGACCCGGCTGGCTGCCAACCCGACCGGGCTCGATGCGTTGTTCGGCAGTGCCAGCTACACGAGCTCGAGCGGCGTGCTGGGCAGCATGGACAAGCTGATGGGCAGCTGGCTCAACAGCGCATCAGGGTTGATCCAGTCACGTCGTGCGTCGGTCACCGCCACCCAGCGTTCGCTCACCGATCGCCAGACGCGCTTGCAGACGCAGTATCAGAACGCTTACGACCGCTACCTGAAGCAATTTTCGGCGCTGCAGTCGCTGCAGGCCCAGATGAGCCAGACCAGTGACATGTTCTTCAACCCGTCGTCCTCCAACTGACGCCCGCGGCCCATGACCACCTTGCACCAGGATCCCTATCGCAGCTACCAGGCCGTCAACGTCGGCGCTCAGACAGCGCAGGCGTCGCCGGTGCAGCTTGTGCTGATGCTGATGTCCGCATTGCACGACGAACTCGCCCGCGCACGCGCCCACATCGAAGGAAAGCGCTTCGAGGCCAAGGCCAAGAGCATCGAACGCTGCGCCAACATCCTGCGCGGCCTCGCGAGCGCGCTCGACATGGAGTCCGGCGGCGAAGTGGTGCAGCAGCTGGCCGAGCTCTACGACTACTGCGTGCGCCGCCTCTACCTCGCCGGCCATCGCCTCGACGCTGCCATCGTCGATGAAGTGATCGGCCTGTTGCAGACCATCGAAGGCGGATGGCGCGGTGTGCAGGTCCGTTATGGCTGAACGGGACGTCGTGCGCCTGCTGGCGCAGCGCCTACACGATTGCGCGGCTGAAGGCGACTGGGTGGCGCTGGCCGAAGCGGACCGTGAGCTTGCGGCGCTGCTGCGGTCCGGCACTTTCTGCCGTCATGACGGCGCAATTGCTGAACTGCGGCGTGCCCATTGCGCGGCGCAACGCGCGTGCGAGCGCGAGATCGATCGCGTCCAACAGACGATGGGCGAACTGCAGGTCAGGCGCATGGCGGGTCTGGCGTATGACACCTTTGCCACGGGTGACGAGGTGCAGGCAT
>DASTGE010000671.1:0-3256 GCA_035719405.1 Burkholderiaceae bacterium | reverse complement strand
ATGAAGTCGGGCACGACGACGCTGCATGAATTGCTCGCCCGCCACCCCGAGATCGCGATGTGCGAGCCGAAGGAGCCCTGTCATTTCATCTCAGGCGACGTGCTGAAGACGCATTGGCCGGAGATGTGGGCAAAGGGCTATTGGCGCAGCGAGGAGGCCTACCTCGCCCTCTTCCGCCACAAGCCGCACGCGAAATGGGTGGGCGAGTCCAGCACCGATTACACCAAGCGTCCGCTGATCGACGGCGTCGCGCAGCGCATTGCCGCCTACAGCCCCGCGGCCCGCATCGTCTACATCATGCGTGACCCTGTGGAGCGCACGATCAGCCACTATTGGCACATGACCGAGTTGCGCGGCGAAAAGCGGGCGCCTCTGGATGCGATACGAGACGAGGCGCACTACACCGATGTCAGCGACTATGCGCAACAGCTCGCGCCCTATGTCGAGCACTTCGGCCGCGAGCGGATTCACGTGCTGACCTTCGAGTCACTGAAGGCCGATCCGCAGGCTGCATTGGCCGGGGTATGCCGCTGGCTTGGCGTGCGCGACGACTTCGTCCCCGAGGAGCCGAACGCAGCTCATAACGTCACGCCCGATGTCGTGCGTCAGAAGCGCGTCGGCATGGGAATCCTCGACCGGTTCCGTCACTCCGCCCTTTGGGATGCCGTAGGTCCATGTGTGCCATCCGCATTGCGAAAGGCGGGCGTCGCGATGATCGAACGACAGGTGGTGCGGCGGGAAATGGACATGAGCCCTGTCATCGACTGGCTGCGACCGAGACAGCAGCCCCAGGTGCGCGCGCTGGAAGCGATGATGGACAGGCGCTTTCCGGAATGGAAGACGCTGTGGGGCACCGAGGGTGAACGGAGCACGCGGTGAAGCCACCAGCCATCTCGGTCATCATCCCGGCGTACAACGCGTCGGCGACGCTCGGCCGTGCCATTGGCTCGGTGTTGGAGCAGACCCGACCGGCCCACGAGATCATCGTCGTCGACGACGGCTCACGCGATGGCACGGCTGAAGTCGCGCGCCATTACGGGCCACGAGTGCAAATCGTGCAGCAAGCCAATGCAGGCCCGTCGGCGGCGCGCAACCGCGGTGTCGAAGCAGCGACGGGAGACTGGATCGCCTTTCTCGATGCCGACGACTGGTACTACCCGGACCGGCTGGAGCGCCACTCCCGCATGATCGAAGCGGACCGGGCGCTAGACTTTCTCGTCGGCAACTTCGACTACCGCGACTCGAGCGGCACGCGGATGCATTCTTCGATGAGCGTGACCCGGCTCGGTCGCGAACTCCTGGCAATGTACGGCAGCAACGGTCACGCAGTGATCGAGGGTGAGGATCTCGGCCGCTATATCTCCGAGCAGTTCAGCGACACGCGAATGCTGACACTGCCGAAACGCACCTTCAGCGAACTCGGCGGCTTCCCGCTCGAGCTGCGCATCTGCGAAGACGTGGTCTTCCTCCTCAGGCTGTGTGCCCGCAGCCGTCGTGGCGGAGTCACATGCACACCCGGCGCGGTATACCTTGTGCACGAACATGGGCTGATCCGCTCGGACCGACTCCGGGCACAGACCGAGAGCGTGCGGGCGCTGAGGCTGCAGGCCGAGCAAATGCGGCGCGCGCCCGCGCCCGTCCGCGACGCGTGGCGCCATCTCGTCAAGGACGCCTATCTCGATCTGGCTTATCACCTGGCCAAGCGCGGGCAGCGAGGCGCCGCAATGGGAAGCCTTGCACGTTCATTCGCCTTCCAGCCTGCGGCGGGGGACCTGTGGCGGATGTTGTCCATTGTGCGCGGTTGAGCGAACAGTCGGTGTCGTCGCCGGGCATGGTGTGCGGCTTCAGCGGCACCTGGCGTCGCGGCGATGGTCCACCTCGAGGCCGCGCATGGGGTGCGGCCGTCTGGCACGCTGAACGCGAATTGACGCTCGGCTTTGCCGGAGAGATCTACGACCTGCCCGCCTTGCGTCGGCACTGGTCACTCCCGCCCGATGCGGCGGCCTCCGCCGTGCTGAGTGCGGCATGGAGGCACGAAGGCGAAGCGGGGCTTGCACGCATCGATGGGATGTTTGCCTGCGCGCTCGCCGACGCAGGCTCGCTGAGACTTTACCGGCATGGCTCGGGCGTCCACGATCTCTACGTTCACGACGGCCCGCAGGCGGTCGCCTTCGCCACGGACATCGACGCGCTGCTCGCCCTGCCCGGCGTGCCGCGGCAACTCTCGCGGCGTGCGCTGCACGAGTATCTTCGCTTCCTCGACGTCGCTGCCCCTGAGACCATCTACCAAGGCGTGCAGGCGATGCCTGACGGAGCGGGCTGGCATTGGCGGCCTGGCGCAAGGCTGGCAGAACCTTTCGCTCCGGCGGATGTGACGGAACCGCAGCCGATTGACTTCGACGCCGCAATCGACGACGCGCAGCAACGCTTGACCCACGCCATTGCGCGCCGGCTTGAAGGCGGGCGCCGCCCGGCATCCTTCTTGAGTGGAGGTGTCGACTCCGCGCTCATTGCCGCGCTCGCAGCGCATTCGCGTCCTGATCTCACCACCCTGACCGTCGGTTTCGACGGCGAGCGCTACGACGAATCACCGGCAGCCCGGCAGATTGCCCGGCACTTGGGACTCGCCCACGAGGTCTTGCGCTTCGACCACGATGAGCACGTCGACGCTTTCGAACGGCTGATGTCGTCACTCGCCCAGCCCATGGCGGACCCCGCAACCACCTCGACGCTGCTTGCCTTCGAGCGTGCGCGCGAGCGGTTCGATATCATCCTCGACGGCACCGGAGCAGACGAGGCGATGGGTGCCATGCCGCCGCGCCATGTGAGGATTGCAGTGGGGTGGGCGAGCCTGTTGCCGCAACCCTTGCGTCGTGCCGGCGTCAAGGCATTGCGGGCGTTGCCGCCACTGGTAGGTTATGCGCCGATCCTCGACTTCGAGCATCCGGCCGAAATGTCGATCCGCTGGCGCGGCTTCCCGCGCGCAGACGTGGCGGCACTCGCAGGCGGCTTCGTCTCGTTCGACCACACGACCTACTTCCGCGCCTTTGCCCGTTGCGGCCGTCGCGATCACTATGCGCGGGCGAGCGCACTGCAAGACGCGGCACCATGCCATCGGCTCACCGAAGCCGTGCGCGGCAGCGCCGCACCGGTGCGTTTCCCGTTCTGGGACCGCAACGTCGACCGTCGCCTGCGCGCACTGCCCGAAGCTTGGCGCCACGTTCCCGGCCAGCCGAAGCGGCTGCTGCGCGCCCTG
>DASTGE010000670.1:0-7777 GCA_035719405.1 Burkholderiaceae bacterium | reverse complement strand
AATTGCCAGTGTTCGCGTCGAAAGCGCCGATTCGCATACATCGCGTAGCGCTCGACCGGAACGCCCATGCCTCGCAGCAGCATGCGCAGCCGCACGAGTTGCGGTCCGACCTCGTTGAGCAGCACGACGGCCTGGGCGAGGATCTCGGGGGAGCGGCCCCAGTCGTCGGTCCGCCACGTGTCGAGTGCGAACTGCTTGAAAGTCTCGACCTCGATCCCGTATTGCTCCAGCGCAGCCGCGACCTCGCTGCGCAATTGCTTCAACGTCGCCCGCGGATCCGAAGCCGGCGCTGGATCGTCAGATGAATCCTCGGGTGAATGGCGATCACCGTTGGCTGCAACCGTCATCGTCATGTCCGTCGGCGCCGGTGATGGCCCGCCCTCCAGCATTGCGAAGGCCGCGTCTGCGGCCGCTTCGACGTTGTCTGGCCTGTGTGCCAACAACAGACTGCCGACATCGATCGGCGCCTGCAACTCGATCAGCCATGCGCCGCCCTTGACCGCCTCACCGTTGTCGTCGATGCGCGTCACGTCCCTGTAGACCTTGGTCAGCCAGAAAGTCTGCTGGCCCAGCAGATAGCCGGACAGGCGCCCGCCGCGAATGCTGGCGACATGCAGCAGTTGCTGGCGGATGCCCTCCATGCTGTAGAAGCTTCGCGTGGGCAGTGCGATCAGGTTGACGGTCGGGAGCCCGGGCACGATGAACAGCAGCCGTGCGTCGAGATTGCACTGCCGGTCCTGGTATTGCGGGCATTGCTCCGGGTCGCACAGGCCGCCCGTCTCCGGGCGGTCGATGACCTTGCGGCCTCCAAAGAGACGAATCACCCGGCCCGTCGCATCCTTCGGGACCGCCGCATAGGTTTTGCAATGGCGCACGCCCGCTTCGTCGTACTCCGCCCAGTACTTGCGCTTGCCGGCCGCCCAGACCTGCAGGTGGTGCGGCATCAGCAACTCCCACGTGTCAGTCGCAAAGATCACCGGAAAGCGGTACAGGCGGCGCACACCGTCCTCGCGCGTTTCGCCGTACTTCTGCAGCAGCAGGTCCGCGAGTTCGGGCATCGGGAAGTCCGCGCGCCGCACGCTGAAGTACGGCACGTTGGCCGGACGCAGCGGGTTCTTCAATGATGGCACCGCCTGCCGGATCTCGTTTTCGATCGTCTCAAAGGTCTTGCCTTGCGCACACCCCCGCTCGTAAAGGCCGCGAGCGATGTCGTTCTGCTGTGCCGCCTGGGTGAGGATCTTGATGCCGGGACGGATCACGCCACCGATGGGGACGTGCATGTTGGGCCGTTGGCCGAGGATCGTCGTGGGCGTGAAATGCGCTTGTGGCGCGGTCAGCTGATTCATTGTCGTTCCCTTCGTTCAAGCCGCCCGCTGCTCTCTGGGAAGGGCGTGGCGGCGATGTCCCTCGACAGTACGGGAGGGGTTCCGGTAATCAAGATCCTTTGCGCCAACGTCACCCGCGTCGTCGCAAAGCTCCAGGCGCATCGGCGGCAGCGAGCGCAGCAGCTCCTGCCCATAGCGACGCGTGACGAGACGCCGGTCGAGGATGGTCACCGTCCCCCGGTCCGTCTGGGTACGGATGAGCCGCCCGACGGCCTGTGCCAAGCGTACGGCCGCCTCGGGCACGGCGACCTCCCGGAACGGGCTGCGGCCGCAACGCTGCAACCACTCGGCCCTGGCCTGTTCCCACGGATGGGATGGAACCGAAAACGGGATGCGGACAATGACGACGTGCGTGCAGTAATGGCCCGGCAAGTCGACGCCCTCCTGGAAGGCCCCCAGCCCGAAAATCGTCGATGCCTGCCCCTCGTCGACCCTTTGGCGATGCCGCTGGAGGATCGCGGATTTGGACAGGCGGCCCTGCATCAGCGTCTGCAGCTGGATCTGCTCCGGCATTCGCTCATGCACCTCGTTCATCTGCTGGGCTGACGTGAACAGCACCAACGATGCGCCCTCCTTCACAAGGTCCGGCAGCAGTCGGATCACTTCCTGGGTATGCGCGCTGGCGTCGCCCGGGTCGAAGAACATCCGGGGTACCACGAGGCGTGCTTGTTCCCCATAGTTGAATGGCGAGGCCAAGCGCAGTGTCTGCACACCAGGCAGGCGGTCCAGACCTGTCTGGCGCAGGAACAGCTCGAAAGTGCCGCATGCGGTGAGCGTCGCGGACGTGACGACCGCCGCACTGACGCGCTGCCATAGCGCGCGATGCAGTCGCTCGCCTGCATCGATCGGCGATGCCGCGATGACCGCATCTTCACCTGTCCGCTCGATCCAGCGCGCCGTGGGCGGAGCAGCGCGCGGCTCGTGTCGCAGCATCAGGGTCCACGTGTCCGCAATTTGGGTTGCCCGCGCGATGGACGTACCGAGTTCGCCGAGCAGCTGTTGCACGAGCTCGGGTGATTCCGGCGCCCGCTTCAAGGCTTCGGCGCGCAGTTCTCCCAACAGGTCCAGCACCTGCTCCACAGCCTTCAACAGGGCGTCACCGGTGCAGACCAAGTCTTGCGGCACGACGCCGTGCTTGAAGCGCAGCACGTTGTCGCTCCAGCCGTCGACGCGCTCGATCCATTGCCGCAATTCACCCAGCGCGTGCATCACGGCCGCGGATGCCGCTTGCGCTTGGAGATGTATCGCCGCATTGAGCCGCAGCGCGTGGACGACCGTCAGCACGACATCGGGCACCTCGCCCACCCAACCGTAGGTCGCGCCGACGGGATGGCGCTGCGCGTAGTGCTGCACGATCTTGTGCGGCAAGCCGTGTCCCTCATCAAAAACAAAGAAGCAATCCGCGGGTTCGGGCAGCACCCTCCCGCCATGCATCTCGAGGGCGGACAGCACGAGATCATGGTTCGCGACCACGACCTCGGCGTCACGCAGGCGCTGACGGGCCCGATAGAACGGGCACCCGCTGAAGTCGGGACAGCGGCTGGCCGCACACCCATTGCGATCCGTCGTCAGCCGCTCCCACAGCGACGAAGAGACGCATTCGTCAAGGCGATCCCGATCGCCGTCCCAGCGCCCTGCCTCCAATGCGTCGGCGAGGGTTCGCAGCAAACGAGCCTCGGCATCGTGATGGTCCCCAGGGCTTTCATCCAGCCGCACCTGCTTGGCGGCTTCCAGCGCTTGAGTCAGGCGGACGGTGCACACGTACCTCGACCTTCCCTTGGCCAGGGCGACCGTGAATGGCCAGGGCGCGCATGACTGCAGGAACGGCATGTCCTTCTGCACCAGCTGCTCCTGCAACGCCACGGTCGAGCTCGAAATGACCAGCTTCTTGCCGACCGAGCGTGACAGCACAAGCCCGGGAATGGCGTACGCGAACGTCTTGCCGGTCCCCGTGCCCGATTCGCAAACCAGCAAATTGGAACCGTCGGTCTCGGCGACGGCACTGCCATGCAGGCAGCGGTCGAAAGTCTCCGCCACGGCAACCATCATCTGGCGCTGTTGCTCGGACTCGCGATAGCCGGGCAGCGACGCCTGGACATTCGAGACGAATCGCCGCAGGTCTTCGCGTTCATGATGAGTGAGCATGCGGCGACGTTAGAAGTCGTCGCTGCGCAATCAAGCCCTCGCGCGGACAGGGTCGAGCATGACACCCGACGAGCTGCCTTACGAGTGCACTCTTGCGTCCACCAGCGTCGCAACAGGTTGGCTCTTCAGCGGCGGCAAGTCGGGAAGTTGGGGTGCCGTTTGCATGTCCCACACCCATCCGGCCGGCGATCGTCGACGAATCGCAGCGTCCTTGGTTGCCCGCTCGTTCTTCGCCATGAACGGGGTCACGATGTCCAGCGGCGTCTCCTCGTCCCCGGTGTCCAGCAGCACGGCGTTGGGAAACATTGCACCGCGCTTGGACTCAAAACGCAGCGGCTTCACGAACCGACGATCCTGGCGCACCAGTTCATCGATCAGCCGCTGCTCGTAGGGTTGATCTAACGGGATCCAGGTCGACGACAGCATCACGAGTGTGGCGGTGTCGATGAAATACAGCTGTTCCCGCTTTGCATAAATCAGACCGCAGAAAAGAAAGCGCAGCCGTTGTGGACTCGATTGTGCAGCCTCCTCCGCCGATCGCTGGTGCACCCAGGCCTCGTATTCGCATGCGAACAGTTTCTTGAAGCGTTCTGCTGCCTTACGTTCCATATACAGGGGGCAGTCAGGCATGTGACGCAGGACGATGCGGTAGTCGAGATCGGTGGCGTTGAACTCCTTCAACTCGCCGATCACCAGCATCAGCTTGAACTGCACGTTCTGCTCCCGTGTCAATAGGATCGACATCGCCTGTTCGCGCCGCCGGGTGATTTCGGTGGCGTCTTCTGGCGAGAACGGCTCGGGAATGAACAGCACATCGGCAAGAGGCACGCCCTTGGTCTCGATCTCCCGCGATGCCGCAAGCAGGTGCTTGCGCACGACGTACCAATTTCGCTTGCCCTGCATCCGCGGATACCACCGATGAAAGCCGGCGCGCTGCAACAGCAGGTGCAGCACGCCGCGCAGGCCGAGTCGCCGGCGGGGAACCGTCACCTCCGTTTGAAGTACGCGCTCCCCCGGTACCACGGGTCGGCCGATCCGCCTTGTCAGCGGGAAATCCAGCCGCACCTCGAACTGGTCGGGTCCGCGTTCGATGACCGCCTCGCCAAGCACCTCCCCGAGGCCCGATTCCGAAGGGCGCGGCTCGTACGACGCGCAAGTAGGATAGTGGTCGTGTCCCGTTTCCGGCAGGCGCTTGACGACGAACTGTCGGTATCGCGCGATGTACATGGGCACGCCAGCCGGGCGACAAAGGCAAAGCGGGTGGACGTCTCGCTCGTAGGCGCGTTCGAGCGAAGGCTGCCACTCGGAATCTCCGGGTTGCAGACGCAGCCCGTCGATCAGATAGCCGGCAATTGGAATGTCCATGGGATCTGGCGATCATTTGTGACGCCGCGGTGCGAAAAAATGAATTTGCGCCGATTTCACGCCAGGGATGCCGCTCTTTTCCAGCCGGAGCCGAACTCATCTCTACGGCGGTTTCGACAGCCGCGACTGCCCGGTCCCGGACCAGCCTTTTCAAACGATCGAGCAGACCCGAGCAGCTCGTGTAACAAGCCACCCCGGTTTACATGCGGAACTGCATCCATTTCGGGGCCGGTTCCGATCCGCTCCGTGGTAGCGAAGCAAATGCGAGGGGTTTAGCATTTGAACATCGGCAAATGCCTGAGCGAGGGGCGATAGGGCCTGTCAAGTTCTTACTGGTCCGTCCCCGTTACGCGCAAAAGCCAGATCTTCTGCAAGAAGATCATGAAGAGAACGGTCGTCGAGCATCGCCATTGCATGGAGACCCGAAAGGGCGGTGTAGGTGGCACCGCTTCTCATTGCGGAGGCAATCACTGGCCCGATGGCGAGAGGTCTTTCTCGCCGCTTCTTTGAGCAGCGTCTTGAGTAGTTGTCACCTACGGGGCTGACACTTCCCTTGAGTCCTCCCCAATGCTCACCATATGATCAAGCCGCATGCCATATCCTGCCTCGACGACAACAGACGAAGTTGCCTCTCTCCAGCTTACGCGCACTCAGCTGGAAGCCTTGACGGGCACCAAACAGCCAAAGCGCATGGTTCGCTGGCTCGAAACCCGCGGTTGGGTTTTTGAATCTCCGGCACGCCGCGGCGACATTCCAAAGGTCTCCAGGGCTTACTATGAGGCACGAATGTCTGGTCATCAAGCATCGCCAAAAAGGGTTGGGCCGCGCCTCGACTTCATGCTTCAGCCATGACTCGCCGCCGTGATCACCCTGACGGGCTTCCCTACCGCGTCTACGAAAGACGCGGCCTGCACATTTACTCCATTGGCTACAAGACCGATCGTGGTACTTGGGCATTCAGGCTGAAATGCCCGATCAACAACAAAGCAAAGATCGCCGAATTAAGACGAGAGGCGATCTATCGCGCCAACAGCTTGGACAAAGGAGCGCCATCTGAGGACTCCTTTTCGGCCCTCATCGATGCCTGGTTCAAACGTCAGGCGGCCTTGCCCATGAGCGCGGAGGAGAAGCGCGCTGACAGTACGCTCGCGGAAAACAGGCGCGAGGCCGAAAACTTGCGTAAGGCATTCGGATTGATGCGAGTGCAGGACATCGAGAAGGGCGACGCTTACGCATACCTGGACGCGTGTTTGCTGGCAAAGGACCAACAAGGAAACCCCCGACCAAGGCCAGCAAAGGGCAACAAGGAAATCGCATTAGCTCGTACCATCTTGGAATTCGGGGTCAGGGTTCGAAAGATCAAGGCCAATCCCTTTGATGGCGTTGAAAAACTAGCGACGGCGAAGCGGGCACGTTACGTAACCGATGCTGAGCTTGCATTGGCTGTCGAATTGGGTCGCAAAATGGGCGGCCCCCAGCACATCTGTGCATTGGCTTTAAAGACTGCTTATCTGTGCGTCCGCCGGTCCGTCGAGGTGCGTCAGTTGACGCGCGACCAGATCAAACCTGAAGGCATCGAATGGAAAGCCGCCAAGCGCCAAAAGGGCGAGGTTGAAAAAGCAGGTCTGATCGAGTGGAGCGAGGAGCTACGTGCGACGATCGATGAAGCGCTCGCAATTGAACGGGGCAAACTCGCAGGATCCTGGCATGTATTCGGCAACACAAGGGGACAGCGCTACACAAAAGGCGGTTGGAAGGCGACGCTGACCAAGCTGATGCAAGAGTGCATCGCAGAGGCTGAACGCAGGGGAATCGCCTTCCGTCCGTTCAGCCTTCAGGACTGTCGCCCAAAAGGCGTCAGCGACAAGCTGGAGCGCAAACACGACGATGTCATGGAGGCCACCATGCACAGCAGCGAGAGGATGGTGCGGCAGGTTTACGACCGGCGGCGCGTGCGGGTGGCCAAGCCCACCCGCTAATTAGTCCTCTGTTTCATAACCCTGAGTTGGGCCGCCAGCTACGACAAGCATGATCGAGGCGTCGAAGCTGGATCTATTGACCCCGTCGCAACTCCCGCGCGGCGCCGAACGGTCCCAAGCTTGGAACGTCTACGAGCGGTCGGCAAAATTTCGGCCGAGCCCGCCGCTTGCTTACAGCGTTCAAACCCTTAACCTTAACAGGCTCAACCTTTTCGGGTACGGGCGATCACCCATCAACCCCCACTCGGGCCGCCGCTACAGGCGCACGACTCGACGGATGCAGCCTTCGGCTGCCGGAGGCCAAGAGGCCACATATTCCAAATTTGGAATATGAAAGTGGCAACGGGTTAGCCCTTGTGGAGCTAACCCGTTGATTTTCTTGGCGGAGTGGACGGGACTCGAACCCGCGACCCCCGGCGTGACAGGCCGGTATTCTAACCGACTGAACTACCACTCCGCGTCGGTGCAACGTTCACTGCTTGAAGCAGTCAGTGCTGCAAAACTGGCGACCCTACGGGGATTCGAACCCCGGTTATCGCCGTGAAAGGGCGGTGTCCTAGGCCTCTAGACGATGGGGACATTCGACGGTTGGTGGAGCTAGGCGGGATCGAACCGCCGACCTCTTGCATGCCATGCAAGCGCTCTCCCAGCTGAGCTATACCCCCGTCAGGTGTCGAGCCTCGCATTATAGCGTGATTTCTCAGCCGGTCTTCAGCCGCTGGAGCACCTGTTCGCGCGTACAGAGCGCCAGCACCGCGTCGAGCGACGGCGTCTGCGCCGTGCCCATCACCAGCACGCGCACCGGCATGGCGAGTTGCGGCATCTTCAGGCCCGTGGCGCGCAGCGTTTCCTTGATGGCGTCGGCGATCGCCTCCTTCGTCCACGGCGCGCCTTCGAGCATCT
>DASTGE010000669.1:0-6307 GCA_035719405.1 Burkholderiaceae bacterium | reverse complement strand
CGTTGGACAATGTTGAAGTTAGCAACCGTCAAAGGACGTCCTGATCAGCGCAAGATGGTTCAGTTAAGCGAACGGCTCGAAGCGGGCATGGATTCGTATGGGATGAGCCTCCCCTATGAGGGCTGAACCATCTTGCTGATCAGGAAGGACGTTGGCTGTCAGAGAGCCCAGATTGGCTTGGGCAGCATGGGCCGATCGATCTTTCCGCTCAGGTTAATTGGCAGCGAGTCGAGCAGGACCCAGACCCCTGGCACCATGTACTCGGGCAGGTGACGCCGCAGGTCGTGGGCGAGCGCTTCATTCGAGAGCGGGGCCGACGCAGCAGCCGCGACCACGTAAGCGACCAGCCGGATGTCGCCCCGCGCCGCTTCAAGCGCACACACGGCGGCTGCGGCGACGCCCGGGTTCTCCAGTAAGCGGCTCTCGATTTCGCCCAACTCGATGCGATGGCCGCGAACCTTCACCTGGAAATCCTGACGGCCGATGAACTCCACCGAGCCGTCGGCGCGCAGCCTACCGAGGTCGCCAGTGCGGTAGATGAGGCCTTGGTCCGGATCCGAGGGGTCGACGACGAACCGGTCGGCGGTCTTGTCCGGCTGGCCGAGATAGCCGCGGCCCACGCCCACGCCACCGATGCAGATTTCCCCGGCCTCGCCTGGCGGGACCGGCTTCAACGCGCTGTCCAGAAGGAGACTGCGCACCTGAGCGATGGGGCGGCCAATGGGCATGTTGCCCGCAGGCACGGCCCCGTTCATCGACCATTGTTCCCAGAGCGCCACGTCGGAGCACTCGGTCGGGCCGTACGAATTGATCAAGCGCAGATCGCGGCCTTTCAGGATCGACACTAGTGCTTCGTCGACGGTTTCGCAGCCCAGCACGACCGTCCGCAGCGTCTTGGTGCGCGGGGACGTGGCAAACGTGCGGAACGTGGAAGGAGCGCAGTTGATCCAGGTCGGGGCCATGGTCGACAGCGCCTTCAGGAACCTGGGCGCATCCGCCGGCGAGCATTGCGGCAGCAGCACGCAGGCACCGATGCACAGCGGCGCGATGACGTTCTTCTGGGTCAGGTCGAAGCCGATGGAGCTGGCCAGCATGACCCGGTCTGTAGCCGACAGCCCCGCTTCGCCGATGTACCAGGCCACGAGGTTGGACAGGCCCCGATGCAGGTTGAGTGCGCCCTTGGGCCTCCCGGTCGAGCCCGAGGTGTAGATGCAGTAGACCGACTGGTCCATCTGCACAGCCACATGCAAGTCGTCCGCCGCGCCGGACACGGCGATCGCGGGGTCGTCGACGCAGACCAACTCGGGCCCCATGTCGGCCAGGCGGCCGGCGAGCGACGACATCGTAAGCAGCAGGCGAGCCGAGGTGTCTTGCAGGATGTGCCGGATACGCGCATCTGGATTGTTGGGATCGATCGGCACATAGGCGCCGCCTGCCTTGAGCACCGCCAGCATGCTGGCAACGAGCGGCCGACCCTGGTCCATGCACAACGCCACCAGCGTGTTGCTGCCAACGCCGGCCCATCGCAATCGCGATGCCAGCCGGTTGGCGCATTCGTTGAGCATCCGGTAGGAGACGGTCTCGCCCCCGGCGGTCGCCAGGGCCGGTGCCTCGGGTGTGCGACGCACCTGCCTTTCGAACCACTCGTGGACCGGACGGGTGGTGCCTGGCTCGTCGCAAGGAGCCGGGCGTTCGAGCAATGCGCAGTCTTCAAGGCTTTTCATGCGTCGTTGTTCGTGGTGGTGCACGGGCGCCCTACTTCCTTGCGGCGCTTCGCGATCGATCGGCCAGGACGACGGCGCAGTGGATACGCTGGTCGACCCACCGGAAGCGCGAATCGATGTCGAGTCCCGCGAGTTCGTCCGCGAGCCGGGCCGACAGCAGGTCGATCCGGGCGTGCGGGCCTGCGGGGCGGACTGCGACTTCCTTGAAGCCGATGTGGCGGCGGCAGAAGGGAAAGGCGGCCTTGTAGAAAGCCTCCTTGAGACCGAAGGCCAGCACGTCGGCATGGCCCTGGTAGCCGTGGGCGTGCCACTCGGATCGCTCCTGCAGGCCCATAATCATTCGCGCGACGGCGTCTTCCATCGGCGCATCGAGTTCCGCGTCAATGCCGATCGAACGCACCTCGTCTTGCCGGATGACCGCGGCGGCGCAGTAATCGCCAGTGTGGGTGATGCTGCCGGACACGCTGGCCGGGAACATCGGCTGCCGATCGGGTCCGACGGCGATGGCAGCGGCCGGCCAGCCGCAGTGCGCCAACGCTGCGCGGGCACAGTTGCGTCCGGCTGTGAATTCGCGACGTCGCTTGTCGGTGGCCCGTGCGATGTAGGACAGCTCCTCGGATAGCAGGCCCGATTCCCACCATGCATGTGTGCGTGCCTCGACGACCACGGCCCCCGCGGGCAGCAGGCCGTCGAAGGCCGATGTGGTGAGGTCCGGCATCTAGGGCCGGGCCTGCGCGGCTTTGGACTCCAGGCACATCGGTGCGAGATGGTCACGGATCAGTGCGGCGAGCGGTCCGACCTGCCCGGACTCGAGGATCGACAGGTGCCCCCCGCGCGTGCTGGTCGTGCGGAGCTGCCCACGCACCCACGATCGGCAGCGAGCGACGATGGCGGCTTCGAACCGGGCCTTGAGCACATCATCGTGTGCGAACACCAGCAGCGCGTCGCCATTGAACGGCCCGGACGGCGTGTAGCTGGATAGCATGTCCCTGTGGCGGGCTTGCAGCGCGCGGGCTGTCGTCAGCAGCTGCGCCAGTGCTTGATCGGTGGCGGCCGGGGTAGTTGGGCCCGCGGCACCATCGCGCCAATCGTCGGCCAGCTCGAGCGGGCTGACCAAGGTGGCGTCCAGCAAGACGAGACTCACCCGCTGGCCGCGCTGCTCCAGCCGACGTGCGGTTTCGAAAGCGACGCTGCCGCCGAACGAGTGCCCCAGGAGGCACAGGGGCGTGTTGCTGACCTTCGATGGAATAGCCTGGGCATAGTGCTCTGCGAGCGCCTCGATCGTCGATGGTTGGGCGCCGGCTTCGCTGGAATCCAGCGGCTCCAACATGCACAGATCGAACGATGGTGAGAGTGCCTCGGCAAGGAAGTAGTAGGCGGCACCGTACATCCCAGCCGCGGGGAAGCCGTATACGCAGGGCTTGGCTGGTGCGGCATTCCAGCGGGTCATGCGAATGACGGGCGGTGGATGCACATCACCATCGTCGATAGCCTGGGCCAGAGTCACTACGGTCTGGTGTTTGAACACCAGCGACGGTTTCGCGTTGAGTCCGAATTCGGTGTTGAGGCGGGCGAGGACGCGCATCGCCAGCATCGAGGTGCCTCCCAGTGCGAAGAAGTTGTCGTCGGCCGATACAGCAGCGAGACTCAACACCTCGGCCCAGATCGAGGCAATTCGCTGTTCCCAGAACGTGACGGGCGGGCGACCCGAGGGAGCTGCGACGAACAATTCGGGCGGCGGCAGCGCCTTGCGATCAATCTTGCCGCTGGCGTTTAGAGGCAGGGCAGGCAGAATCTGGATCTGTCCCGGCAGCATGTAGGCTGGCAACAGGCTGCCCAAGTGCTGCGAAATCTCGTCGCGCAAGAATTTCACATTGTCACTGCGCGCCACGACATAGGCGATCAGTCGGCGGTTGGCGAGATCGTCGCCGACCGCCACCACCACGGCATCGCGCACCGAAGCGCACGATCGCAGGGCAGCTTCGATCTCGCCGAGCTCGATCCGGAAGCCGCGCACTTTCACCTGGAAGTCGATCCGGTTCAGGTAGACCAGAGCACCATCGGCTTGCATGTAACCCCAATCGCCCGTCCGGTACATGCGGCTGCCTGGTGTGCCGAACGGATTGGGCAGGAAGCGTTCGGCCGTCAGGCCTGGCTGGCCGACGTAGCCGCGCGCCAGACCTGCGCCAGCGATATAGATCTCCCCTGCAACGCCGATAGGCAGCAGTTGGAGTTCGGCGTCCAGCACCATCACATCGGTGTTGTCGATTGGCTGACCGATGACAGGTGGCGCCGTACCGCGGACCACTGAGCAAGTTGAGAGCATCGTCGTCTCAGTGGGCCCGTAGCCATTCCAGACTGTTTCTGCCAACTCCTGTAGTTGTAGCGACAGTCCCACATCCATGGCTTCACCGCCGCAAAGGATCAACCGCAAGCGCGGGAAGCCGCCGTGATCGATCAGCATGCGCCAAGTTGCTGGCGTTGCCAGCATTGCATTGACGCAGTGCGCTCGTGCCGCGTTCGCCAGAAATGCCGGATCGCTTGTGTCTGCACGACCAGGTAATACCACTGTGGCACCGACCGTCAGGGGCACGAAGAGATCAAGGCCAAAAACGTCGAAGGTCGGGGATGTCACCGACATCCAGACATCCTTGGATGTGGCTACAAGGGTGCGTGACATCGACCCTATTACATTAGCGAGCGCACAGTGCTCGATCAACACGCCCTTGGGCTGACCGGTCGAGCCGGAAGTGAACAGGCAATATGCAACTTGGCTGGATGCGATGTCCACCCCAAGGTCCGCGTCGGGACAAGCTGAGATTGCGGCGGACGCGGCATCGAGGCAGAGGACCTGAACGGCGCCGTCGCATAGGCCTTGGCCTAGTCCCGTGGCGCTGACGACGGCCTTGGCCCGGGCTTGCGTCAGCATCCGATGCATGCGCTCGTACGGCGCGTTCGGGTCAAGGGGCATGTAGGCACCACCGGCTTTCATGATGCCAAGTAGCGTGGCAACCAAGTTACCCTTGCGATCCAGCAACACCGCCACGATGTCGTCGCGCGTCAGCGCCCGTCCGCGCAGGTAGGCCGCGATCTGGTTCGCGCGCCGATTGAGTCGCTCATACGACCAGACACCGTCCTCGGCGATCAAGGCGGTGGCTTGGGGGGTTCGTTGAACCTGGGACTCGAACGCGCGCACCACGTTCTGCGGCCTGTCGGCAACCGTGGCAACCGGGTGGCGAGTCACGGACATCGGCAAGGCCTTTCCAGGCTTCGTGATGCTGATGCGGGACAGCGGCGTGTCCGGTTGGCTGGCGATGGCGCCGAGCAACGCTTCGAAATGGCCTGCCATACGTTCAATCGCGTCGCGCGCGAAGAGCCCCTGGTCGAATTGAATGTCAACGTCGACGCCAAAGGGGCCGTGATCAACATCGATACTGAGGTCGAATTTCGTGGGACCCGCAGGCAAGGCCACCTGTTCCGTTGCCAAGCCGTCGAGCACAAACGGCGTATCGCCCCGACTGCGATCGCGGAACCCAAAGGCGACCTGAAACAGCGGGGTGTGCTCGTTTACCCGGTCGGGACGCAACGCCTCGACAACTTGCTCGAACGGCGTTTCCTGGCAGGCTTCGCCGTGCAAGACCCACTCGCGCACCTGCTCGACTAAGGCGCTAAAGGTCTGGTCGGGATGGTGCCTGGTGCGCAGGACCAGCGTGTTGACGAAGCAGCCGATCAGCGCGTGGGTGTCGGCCTGCCGCCGATTGGCCACGACATACCCGATGCACACGTCGTCCTGCCGACTCAGCCGATGAAGCAGCGCGTGCAGGGCGGCGAAGACGATGACGAACATGGTGGTCCGATGTCGGCGTGCCAGAGCCGCCATGCCCCTGGCGATGACAGGCGGCACGGCAAACCTCACGTTGCCGCCCTGGTGCCGGAGCGTCGCCGTTCCCGCCGGCGCTCTCATTCCGGGCAGCGCCACGGTGGTGCAGGCACCCGCCAGACGACGGGTCCAGTAGTCCAACCCCGCTCGCGCCTCGTCGCTGCCGAGCCAGTCGTGCTGCCACTCGGCATAGTCCGCGTACTGCAATGGCAGCCTGGGCGGTGTCCACGGTTGAGCGGCCCTATTGGCCGCATAGGCCTGCGCCAGTTCGTGCCTCAGGATGTCCATCGACCAGCCATCGATGACGATGTGATGGAAGGTCAGTACAAGGACATGTTCGTCCGCGAGCAGGCGAAACAGCCGTGCCCGGACCAGCGGATGCTCGTCGAGATCGAAGGGACGCTGCGCTTCGGCCTGAATTGCGTCCAGCGCTGGCCCCTGCAGTTCGGCTGCGGAGCTGCCGAGCGTACTCTCGACAACGGGCAGTGGGATCGGCCAGTCGGACCACACCAACTGCTGCAGGCCAGCATCGCCCAGGCGGAATCCGGTGCGCAGGATCTCGTGGCGTTGGACCAGGTCGTTGAGCGCGCGTTCGAGCGCGTCACGATCCAGCATGCCGCGTAGACGCCAGACCGAAGAGAGGTTGTAGGCGCTCGACTCGACATCGAGCTGGTGGGCGAGCCACAAGCTGCGCTGCGAGCTG
>DASTGE010000668.1:0-2801 GCA_035719405.1 Burkholderiaceae bacterium | reverse complement strand
GCGTGGCTGGCATCTTGCGGGCTGGCGCCCCAAGTGATGCCACGACTTGCGCCAGCGGTGCTGGCGACCCCTAGGGGATTCGAACCCCTGTTACAACCGTGAAAGGGTCGTGTCCTAGGCCTCTAGACGAAGGGGACTATTCCTTCATCTACTTGAACCGCGCGCCACATGCTGCTTTTTGGTGGAGGTAAGCGGGATCGAACCGCTGACCTCTTGCATGCCATGCAAGCGCTCTCCCAGCTGAGCTATACCCCCTTCAAATTTTCAAGTGCCGCGCTGTTCAAGCGAGACCGCAAGTATAGACATAGTTTTCAGTTCTTCAAGCGGTCAAACGACAAAAAACAGTTTCGTGAGAAAAAAGCTCAAGCACGGCGTCGATTGAGGGGGTCTGCGTACGGCCGCATACGAGCACCCGAACGGGCAAGGCAAGCTGCGGCATCTTCAAGCCATGTTCGGCAATCGTCTCCCTGATCGCCTGATTGATGGCCGCCTTGTTCCAGGCGACACCCTCCAGCCTTTGCCGAAGCGACGCGATCGCGGGACGAACAGCATCGGTGACGTGAGCCGCCATGTCTTCCTCGCTCGGCCTCACATCAGTGAAGTACATCGACAGCCAGCTCGCGATCTCCGCGGTCGTCGCGCAACGATCTTTGAACAGCGAGATCATGCGCGTCATGCGCTCGTCTCCAGAGGCGGCAATTCCGAGTTTCGCCAACTGCCCAACCACCAGAGGCACAAGCTCTTGGTCGGCGCACAGCTTGATGTGCTGCGCATTCACCCAGCGCAGCTTGGTCTCGTCGAACTGACCCGCACTCTTGCCCAGGTGGTCGAGGTCGAACCAGGCGATCAACTGCTCGCGGGTGAAGATTTCGTCGTCACCGTGGCTCCAGCCCAATCTCGCGAGGTAGTTGACGACCGCATCGGCAAGGAAACCATCGTCACGATATTGCGTGACCGGCTTCGCTCCGTGTCGCTTGCTCATCTTCTCGCCCTGCTCGTTCAGCACCGTGGGAAGGTGCGCATACACCGGAGGCTCGTGGCCGAGCGCACGGAAGATATGGATCTGACGAGGCGTGTTGTTGACATGGTCGTCACCACGGATGACGTGGGTGATTCGCATGTCGATGTCGTCGACCACCACGCAGAAGTTATAGGTCGGCGTCCCGTCGGGCCGGGCGATGACGAGGTCGTCGAGTTCGTCATTGCTGAACTCCACCCGGCCCTTGACCTTGTCGTCCCAGCTCACGCTGCCGCTGATGGGGCTCTTGAAGCGAATGACCGGCTGCACGCCCTCGGGCACGGGAGGCAGAACTTTCCCGGGCTCCGGCCGCCATGTGCCGTCGTAGCGTGGCTTCTGCTTCGCAGCCATCTGCCGCTCGCGCAAGCGGTCCAGCTCTTCAGCACTCATGTAGCAGCGGTACGCGAGCCCTCCCTCGAGCATCTGCGCGATGACCTGCTTGTAGCGGTCCATGTGCTGCATCTGGTAGTAGGGGCCTTCGTCATGATCCAGACCGAGCCATTGCATGCTCTCCATGATCACGTCGACCGCAGCTTGCGTGGAGCGCTCGAGGTCCGTATCTTCAATGCGAAGGATGAACACCCCCTTGTTGGCACGGGCAAATGCCCAGGGATACAACGCGGAGCGGATGTTGCCCAGGTGGATGAAGCCGGTGGGGCTGGGAGCGAAACGGGTGCGGACTTGCTGTTGTGTCATTTTCGGTGCAGGCCGGGGAAAGCAGGCCTTCGGTGGTCAGGCGTCGAGTAAGTCGAACAAGCGTGATCCCATGTTCCGGTTCGTCATCAGCCGTTCCCGGTCGCGCTTTGCAGCGCCAGCCGGCTGCGTTCGCCCAGCTCTTCCTCGTCAGCACCCTGCGAAATGCGCTGCGTGGCGATCGCCTCGAAATCCTCGTCAGTCACGTCGCCCGTGACGTAGACGCCGTCGAAGCACGAGGCCTCGAAACCATCGAGCTTTGGATTCAAGGACTTCACCACGCGCTTCATCGCCTCCACGTCCTGGTAAATGAGCGCGTCGGCCCCGATGAATTCGCGAATCTCCTCAATGCTGCGGTCGTGCGCGATCAACTCGCTCTTCGTCGGCATGTCGATGCCGTAGACGTTGGGATAACGCACGGGAGGCGCGGCCGACGCCATATAGACCTTGCGCGCTCCCGCTTCCCGCGCCATCTGCACGATCTCCTTGCTCGTGGTGCCACGCACGATGGAGTCGTCGACCAGCAAGACATTGCGGTTACGGAACTCGGCGGCGATGGCATTGAGCTTCTGCCGCACCGACCTCTTGCGCATGGCCTGACCCGGCATGATGAAGGTGCGCCCCACGTAGCGGTTCTTGACGAAGCCTTCGCGATACGGCTTTCCGATCTTCTGGGCAAGCTGCATTGCAGACGGCCGACTCGATTCGGGGATCGGGATGACGACGTCAATCTCGCTGGGCGGCATGGTCGAAACCACGCGCTGCGCGAGAGTCTCACCCATGTTCAGCCGTGCCTGGTAGACCGAAATGCCGTCCATCACGGAATCCGGGCGCGCCAGGTACACGTACTCAAACATGCACGGATGATGCGAACTGCTGTCCGCGCACTGTCGCGCGTGGATACGGCCCTGGAGGTCGATGAAGATGGCCTCGCCAGGTGAGACGTCGCGGATCAACCGATGGCCTGTGCCTTCGAGTGCGACGCTTTCGCTCGCGACCATCAGCTCCGCCCCCTCAGGCGTCTGCATTTCGCCGAAGCACAGGGGACGGATGCCGTAGGGGTCGCGAAAGGCAAGCAGTCCGTGACCCG
>DASTGE010000667.1:0-11221 GCA_035719405.1 Burkholderiaceae bacterium | reverse complement strand
GGGCCCGTGTTCCCGGCATTGTCGATACCCTCCGCGCGGCGGCAAAGTTCCCGAAGCCGATGTGCGGCATCGCGAACACCGAGCCGTCGATCGGTTCAGGAGTCATCTTCACGGCCGGAGCGACCGGGGCAGGGGCGCCCTCAGAGTTGGCGGGAGGCGAGGGTGGCCGCGTTGCGGCCGAGTCCTCAACGTTCACATGGCGGTCGCGACGGGCGGGGTGAATCGTCCTGGGCGCTGTCTTTGTCCTTTGCGCCGGCTCTGCCCGGATGGCCTCGGCTGCGACGGTGCGGAACGTGCCGTCGCGGCTTTGATGTTCCGTTGAGGGCAAGTTCAGCCATACCATGGCCGGACGGCCCGCGGCTGACGAGGGCCGCGGTGCCGCATGCTGCATGAAACACGGCAACAGCATCGCATGAGCCAGCAGCGAAGCCGCGGCGCCGGCCAACAGGCGTTGGCGCGATGCGCCGCCGAAGGATTTCATGGCGCAGGTGGCACGAACGTCGCTCGCCTTCAGAGGCTCAATACTTGACGTCGCCCTGCACGACGCGCGGGGCGTCAGTCACGGCCGGCTTGCTGCCGATATACGTGCCCGATGCCGGGTCCGTGGTGTCGCTCAGCCCGCTCGCGTCGGGCAAGGTCAGACCCGAAGGCAGCGCGACACCGGCGGCCGTGCATACGCTCACGTCCTTCCGCGCAAAGCGGATCTCGCGCTCCAGCCACTTCGCGAGCAGCGGCGTGCTGCCGTTGTAGACGCGTCCGGCCACGTCGTCGAACGGAATCACGAAGGCCGGGACATAGCGTGCCTCCTGAGTTTCACAGCTCACATGCTCATTGGTCATTCGCGAGACGCAATGGCCCGGAACGCCCCACAGATCGCCGAAGCCACCGTATTGCAGCACGATGGACTTGCCCGCGTATTGCCCATATTGAGCACCGGCAGGCACCGTGTAGTTGAGTTGAAGCGGGGCGTCGAAGTTGACGACGTTGCCGCTCGCATCCTTGAGCGAGGCGAACTGATTCCACTGGTTGGGGCCGGTCTCCCACTGGTAGTAGGTGTCCTGCGCCTCGATGTTCTCCTCACAGTAGCGCGACGGGTCGGAGGCGCACTTCGCAGCCTCCAGGCTCGTGAACAGCCGCCCCGTACGCAGGCCCGACTGGTACTGAGGGCGCTGCTGCAGCGCCTGGCGATCGGTGAAGCTCACCGCGGCACCGGCCGCGTCTTGCAGCAAAGCGCCTGCCGCATTGGTCGTGTAGCTGACGGCGGTGGTCGTCGGGCCCCAATGGTTGAAGGTTTCACTGACGAAGGGAGATGCGGCGACCGAGCCCTGCGCAAAATAGGCGTTGATGGTCTGCGCCGTCGGACATTCACGCACACAGTACAGCGTGGCGGGCATGTCGGCGGGATAGACGAGATCCTGCACGCGGTAAATCACATTGACGCTGCTGGACTGTACGGTTCCCACGCCTGACAGCGGGACGAACAACTCGCCGCCAAGTGCCTGCGACCAGCCTCGCATGCCGCCCATCCTGCTGAAGAACGATGGCAGTACGGCCTTTTCGCTGTCGAGGTCGCGGGTCTGGCACGGCCCGTTGCGGCAATCGACGACCGCGGTTGCCTTGAACACGCCCGCTGCATCGTCCCAGTACATTTCGTACTGCTGGTTCGATTCCGCCCCTGAAAAGAAGCCGGTCGTGTCGTTGACGAAGGTCTGGAACTTGATCTTGTCGATCTCGGAAAGGAGCTTCGTCCGTTTGGTGTATTTGGTCAGGCGGCCGTCGGCCTTGACGAGGGTGTAATCGGTGCGTGTGGGCGGTTGGTTCGGAACGAATTCAACGCGCTGCACCGTCGCGCCATTGGCTGCAGCGGCTTCCGGCGGCAGCGACAGGCCCCAGTAGCCCATGTAGCCGTTGTATGTCTTGCCGTTGCTCGTGTATTCGATGGGGAAGCCAGAGCGCCGGTTGATGCGTTCGCCAGTCTCCGCGTCGTAAAGGCCGTAGCGCCACACCGACATCTCGGTTCCCGCATCGGTCGCGTCACGGCTGAAGCAATCGTCTGAATTGCCGTTGGAGCGGCGGAAATAGTTCGCGTTGTAGGCAAACGAATAGGCCATGGATTGGCCGTGCTCGTCCATGCGCAGCATTCCCGCGCCGCTGTCGGTGCCGGAGGTGGTCAGGCGCAGGGCGCGCGTGTTCGACTGCCCGCCGCCGCCTTCGATCTCGAAATAGCTGATGCCCGAAGTGCTGCCTTCGAGAAAGCCGCGCATCATGCATGGCGTGCCGTCTCCTTTGCCGCAGTAGTCGAGGCGGAATACGCCGTACGGGTTGCTGGCCGAGGGCGCCTCGCTGGCCTGGATGTTGACGTAGATCGTGCCGCTGAAGCCGTCGTCCCCGGGCTGGTCGATCCAGGTCTTCACCCGCATCGGATCGCTGTTGGAACTGCGCGATGAATTGACGGTCGCCGTCATGTACGAGGGCGCGTTGGAGCCTGAATTGGTCGACCCCGAGTTGTCGCTGCTGGAACGCGATTCGGCATCGCATTTATTCTTGTCGACGAGGGCGATGTAATTGCCCTTGTTTACGAGCGCGTCGGGTCGGATCGAGCTCATGAAGCAGGTGATCATGTTGACCTGGTTCACGCCCTTCGAGGTTGCGTCCTCGACGTGGGTGTTTTGAGCGTCGGTCAGGTAAGGCGAGTTCTGGCCCGGTGCGGCGGTGGCGAGCGCAGGCAGCGCGGCGGTGAGGGCCAGCGCGAGGCGGGAGCGGTGCAGGGCGAAGGCGGCTTTCATCGAACGGTCCTTGCTGTGCCGATCAGTCGGCGTTCTTCGCGGTCACCACCGAAACGCTGCTGGGCGTCGCGACGCCTTGCACCGACTGTGCCGTTGCCGTCGAGCCGGTGTCCCCTGAGGGCGCGGCCGTGCTGGTTGTGCTCGAGCCTCCACCGCAGGCGACGAGGGCCATGATCGTGGCGAGGGCCGCACAGGCGGCGAGGGGGCGGGCAATCCGGTGCATCAAGGCTTCCTCCGTCGAGACTTTCGGTTGGGGTCGTGCCCGCATCCAGTACGCAGGCGACACACTGGGCTTGTTCGGCGAACCTGCCCTCGTCTTGAGAAGGCCCTGCAATGCAACGTGAGAAGTTGTGTCTTCCGCCTTGTGCGGCCACGATGGGACAATCTGCATTGCGGCGCCGTTCACGGATGCCGCCATGTCGAGGACAACCATGCTCAAAAACCTCATCGGTGCGTTTGTGCTGGTATTTCCCGTTCTCTCCACCGGCCAATTTCCTGCCGCCTCGGGCGTTCCTGCCGCTGAATTGAAGGTGGGCTTCGTGTATGTGAGCCCCATCGGCCAGGCCGGCTGGACCTATCAGCACGACCTGGGTCGCCGGGCGATGGAACAGGCCCTCGGCCCGAAGGTCAGTACGACGGTCGTCGAATCGGTGCCCGAAAGCGCGGATGCCGAGCGCGTGCTTCGCGACCTGGCTTCGCAAGGCCACAGGCTGATCTTTGCGACCAGCTTCGGCTATCTCGAGCCCACGTTGCGCGTGGCTGCCGACTTCCCTAAGGTGAAGTTCGAGCATGCCGGCGGCTACAGGACGGCACCCAACGTCAAGACCTACAACGCGCGCTACTACGAGGCGCGATACCTGGCCGGCCTGCTCGCCGGGCGCAGCAGCAAGACCGGCATCGCAGGCTATGTCGCGGGCTTTCCCGTGCCGGAGGTGGTGCAGGGCATCAACGCCTTCGCGCTCGGCATGCGGGCGGCAAACCCGAAGGCGCAGGTCAGGGTGGTCTGGCTCGACACCTGGTTCGATCCGGTCCGGGAGCGCGAGGCAGCCACGACGCTGGTTCGCCAGGGGGCGGACGTTCTCACCAACCACAGTGGTTCGCCGGCCGTGCCGCAGGCGGCCGAGGAACTCGGCGTCAAGGTGCTTTCATATCAGAGCGACATGAAGGCTTTCGCGCCGCACGCGCAACTGGCCGCGGTCACGCACCATTGGGGCGGCTACTACACGCGAGTCGCCCGGAGCGTGCTCGAGGGCACCTGGAAGCCGCAGCCGGTGTGGGGAGGCATGAAGGACGGATTCGTGCAATTGAGCGCGGTCGACCCCGGATTGCCCAAGGCGGTGCGCGACGAGGTGGAGGGCAAGCGTGTTGCAATCGTCGCCGGCACCTTCCAGCCGTTCTCGGGCCGGCTCGTCGACAACCACGGTCACGTCAGGCTTGCACGTGGCGGCCTCGACGACACGTCGATTGCGACAATGGACTGGTTTGTCGAGGGCGTCGTCACACCGCAGGCGTCGAAGTAGACGACCTATCTCGTATTGCCCTGACCCGGCCGTGCTTCAAGTGCCTCCTGCAGAGCCGCAGCTCCCGCGCCGAACGCATATGCATCCATCCCCAATGCCCCGAACGTGATGCTGTCGTGAATACGCAGGGGCGTATGGTCCCGACCGCCCGCGCCGGCCGCCGCGTACCACGGAAGCAGGTGCTCGTCGGTCGGATGCATCTCGGCCGCATAAGGCGCCTGCTTCCGGTAGTCGAGCAACGCATCCCAATCGCGCCGCCCGCCGCGCTCGGCCATCCAACCGCGAAATGCCGCGCTTTCCGGAATTTCCGGGGCATCGACCGCCGGACGGCCATGCACCCCGCCGTACAGTCGCCTCAGGTTGTGGGTGATGCTGCCGGTTCCGAGCACGAGCACGCCTTCATCGAGCAGGGGCGCCAATGCGTGCCCCAACTCGAATTGGCGGGCGGGTGGATCGGAAGGGACGAAGGCCAGCGGAACGACGGGCACGTCGGCCTTGGGGTAGACGAACATCAAGGTGGTCCAGATGCCGTGGTCCAGACCGCCTTCATCGACCATCTGCGCGCCGATCCCTGCGGACCGCAGCAGGCGCTGGGCATTCCGGGCAATTTCCGGTGAGCCCGGTGCGTCGTAGCGCATGCGGTAAAGGGCATCGGGAAAGCCGCCGAAGTCGTGGATCGTCTCGTGCCGCTGCACGGCGAGCAACGCCGGCTCCCGCGTCAGGCTGTGCGCCGAGATGGCGACGATGGCCTTTGGCCGGCCAAAGGTGGCGTCGATCGCGGGGCCCAGGCGTGTAAAGAAGGCGCCGGCAAGGCCGGGCTCCAGCGCGATCATCGGGGAGCCGTGGGAAAGGAACAGCGAGGGAAGGGTGTTTGCGTCAGCCATGCCGCCATTGAAGCATTACGTGTGCCTTGCAACGTTCCATGGCTTTGTACGGCCCGTTCGCAGTCGGTGTTCGCCAGGGCAACAAAACTTCACCTGTGCCTGTGCCTGCGCTTCGTCAACTTCAACCTGTGGCCGCCGTTGTCTGTCTGAGAGTTGCAACTCCACCCACCGCAAACTCAAACAGGAGTCTTCATGAATCGCAACTTCGTTGCATCCGCAGTGCTGCTCTTCGCCGCTGCCGGCGCTTTCGCGCAGTCTGCCGGGTCCACGGTTCAGCGTGACGTCAATCAGCAGCAACGCATCGAGAACGGCCTGCGCAATGGGAGCATCACCACAGGCGAAGCGGCACGCCTGGAGCGCGAGGAAGCCAAGGTAGATCACCTGCAGGCGCAGGCGCTGAAGGATGGAAATCTCACCCCCGCCGAGCGCACGCGATTGCAGCACGCACAAGACAAGACAAGTCGCGACATCACGTCAGCGGCGAACAATGGAATGACGGGCGACCCTCAGTCGGCGTCCGCGCGGCGCATGCAGGCCGACGTGCAACGCAACATCAATCAGGAGAAACGGATCGGGCAAGGCGTGCAGAACGGCTCGCTCAACAATCGCGAGGTCGCGCGGCTCGAGCGCGGCCAGGCCAAGGTGGATGGGCAGGAATTTGCCGCGGGCCGAGACAACCACGTGGGCGTACACGAGCAGCACCGGGTGCAGCACAGCGAGAACCTGCAAAGCCGTCGCATCTTCCGCGAGAAGCACGACGCGCAGCAGCGCAAGGGCTGAAAGACGCGGACGCAGGGAGGGGGCGTCGCTGGCAACAGTCTGGCCGCGAGGCCTCTCAGGCCTTCAGCTCGCGTCCCACGCTGGCGTGGTGCGCAGCACCTCGTCCAGCGTCGTGACGCCTTCTGCCACTTTCATCACCCCGGCCAGGCGCAAAGGATGCATGCCGTCCTGCAGCGCGTGGCGCTTCAGTTGAGCCATGTCGAGTTTCGGATGCACGGCTTGCCGCGCACCTTCGCTCAACACCATCAGCTCGTACAGGCCGGCGCGACCCCGAAAGCCTGTCTTGCGGCACTCCAGGCAACCCACCGGCTTGAAGGGGCGCACGCCACCCTTGAGTCGCCACGGGCGCACCACCTCGTCGAGCGACTCGCGGTTGGTGTCCGGGTCGGGCTCCTTGCAGACCGGGCAGAGCGTCCTCGCGAGCCGCTGCGCGAGCACGCCGATGACGGTGGCGTTGATGAGGTACGCCGGTACGCCGAGGTCGATGAGCCGGGTGATCGCCGAGGGCGAGTCGTTGGTGTGCAGCGTGCTGAAGACGAGGTGTCCGGTCAGCGCCGCCTGGATCGCCATCTCGGCGGTGGGCAGATCGCGGATCTCACCGACCATGATGATGTCCGGATCCTGCCGCATCAACGCCCGAAGGCCCTCGGCGAACCCGAAGTCGATTGCCGATTGCACCTGCGTCTGGTTGAGCGCGGGCTCGATCATCTCGATCGGGTCTTCGATGGTCGTGACGTTGACCTCGTCGGTAGCCAGCCGCTTGAGCGTGGCGTAAAGCGTCGTCGTCTTGCCCGAGCCCGTGGGGCCGGTGACGAGGATGATGCCGTGCGGCCGCGCGATCAGCTCGCCCCAGCGCTGCGCGTCGTGCGGGCCGAAACCCAGGGCCTCGATGCTCTTGACCACGGTGTCAGGGTCGAAGATGCGCATCACCAGCTTCTCGCCGAAGGCGGTGGGAAGCGTGGACAGGCGCATCTCGACCTCCGAGCCCGGCTGGCCGGCGAGCTCGGCCCGCCGTGTCTTGATGCGCCCGTCCTGCGGACGGCGCCGCTCGACCACGTCCATGCGGCCGAGCAGCTTGATGCGTGCGGTCATCGCGCTCATCACCGACAGCGGCACCTGGTAGACCGTGTGCAGCACGCCGTCGATGCGGAAGCGGATCACGCCCATGTCGCGACGCGGCTCCAGATGGATGTCGCTGGCGCGCTGGTCGAATGCGTACTGCCACAACCAGTCGACCACCTGCACCACGCCCTGGTCGTTGGCGTCGAGCTGCTTGTTGCTCTTGCCCAGTTCGACCAGCTGCTCGAAGCTCGCCAGGGGGGACGCCTCTCCGCTTTTCTGCGCCGCCTTGACGGACTTGGCGAGGGTGAAGAACTCGGTCGTGTAGCGCTGGATCTCCAGCGGGCTGGCCAGCACGAGCTTCACCGTCTTGCGCGTGTGCGCCTCGATTTCGCTCACCCATGCGGTGTCGAAAGGCTCGCAGGTCGCGATCCTGACATCGGTCGTTCCCACGAGCACGGGCAGCGCGCGGTGGGCTTCGGCGTAATTGATCGACATCACCTCCGCGACACGCCCCACGTCGACCTTCAGCGGGTCGATGCGAAGGTATGGCAGCTTGATCTTCCTTGCCAGCCATTCGGTGAGCGCCTCGGTATCGAGCACGACGCCGGTGCTTCGGTTGGTGATGTTCGCCTGGCCCAGTCGCACCAGCGGATGGAGGCTGGAGTCCGCGCCGAATCGGCGCTTGAGGATCTCGGCGTCTTCGTCGCTGACGATGCCGTCCTGCCGCAGCCAATGCAGCAGGTGGCGCCATTCGAGCTTGCCCTTTGGGATTGCCATGTCGCTTCAGATGCTCAGGGTTCGGTCGCCGGGCGGACCATGCGCAGCCACTTGCGCGCCGGCAGCCCGAAGCGTTGTTCGATGGTCGCCGCCCGCTGCTCGAGCACGGTACGCTCCGGCGCCACGGCGTCGCGGGCGGCGATGAGGATTGTGTTGCCTTCGCGCGTGGCCCTCATGCGCCATACGTGCTCGCTGCCGAAGCTCTGCGCGACGTGCGTCGCGCTGCGGTCGAAGCTGGAACGGCGTCCGAACAGGTTGACGGTCATCACGCCGCCGTCGGCAAGCATGGCGCGGCAGCCCGCGTAAAAGGCCTCGTCGTCCAGCACAGGCGACGCGGCTTCGTGGTCGTACAGGTCGACGCACAGCGCATCGGCGCTGTCATACCGCGCCGGGTCGCGAACGACGTCGGCTGCATCCGCATTGAGCACGGTCAGGCGGCGGTCATCGGCGGGCAGGTGAAACCATCCGCGACAGGCGATGATGACGTCCGGATTCAACTCGACAGCCGTCGTACGCATGCGCAGTCGTTTGTGGCAGAACTTGGTGATCGCGCCCGAGCCCAGGCCCAGTTGCACCGCGTGCCGCTTCTGCAGCGTGTCGGGGTCGAAGAACAGCAGCCAGACCATCATTCGCTGCACATACTCCAGTTCAATATCGAACGGCTTGCGAATCAGCATCGATCCTTGCACCCAGGGCGAGTCCAGGTGCAGGAATCGAACACCATCGCCTTCGGAGATCGTCACAGGGGGCAGCGCTGCACAGGACTTTTTCATCGAGGCGCGATTGTCGGGCCTGGAAAAGCCCGACATCGTGGAGCGTGTCACGCGCCGCCCCTGGTTTCAGGGCGATGCAAGGAAATCTTTCGTCTTCCCCTGCGGCCACTTCGTCCGGCCCCTGCCGCCGATTCGCGCGGCCGGGCACACTTCCTTGCCATGAGCACGACGACAGCACTCAGGCCGGCAATCCTGGAGCGTGACGGCTACCGGCACATGTACTTCAAGGATCCATCCCGCTCGGACGGCGAGCCGGACTTCTTTCAAGGCAGCATGCGCAAGGACCAGCCTTTCGATCTCCACGACGGGTACGGTGCGGAAATGATGTCGTGGCTGATGTTCTTCGATCCCGCCATCGTGCCTCGCCTCCATTCGGTTCACTTCGGCGTGGGTGTCGCGCAACTGCCCAAGTTCTGCCTGAGGCAGTTGGGGATGCGCACCACGGCCGTTGAGTTGTCCCCGGAAGTCATCTCGATGAGCCACGAGTTCTTCCATCTTCCCAAGGACCATCCGAACCTCACCGTGATCAACGCCGATGCCGCGGAAATTGCCCGCTCGCCTGCCTGGCGTTCGACGGCCCATGCGTTGCTTGTCGATTTGTACGACGTGGAGTGTGAGGGGCCCGTCCTGGACAGCGTCGAGTTCTATGCAGACTGCCGCGAGCTTCTTGTCGAGGGCGGGGTGATGACGCTCAACGTGGTCGGCCGCAGCGTGAAGCTTTCGGAGGTCTGCGAGCGCATCGCCTCGGTGTTCGGCGCCGAGCAGGTCTGGCTGCCTGACGTCACATCGTTCGGGAATGCCACCGTGGTCGCCGGGCGCAATGTCGTTGCCCCGGATCCGTCCACCCTCTCGAAAAGGGTGGAGCTCATCGAATATTGCTTCGGCATACGAAGCGCTCCCTCCTGGCCGTCGACGATCCGTCGTCTGCGCGACGTGTTCCCACATTCCGGCTAATCGCTAATCGCGCTGTTCGAGCCCGACGCGAGCAAATGTCTCGCGCCATGCCGCCAGTTTGCGCTCGAAGCTCCACGAGGCGTTGGCGGGGCTGGTTGACGGCAGCCTGAACACGGGCAGCCCGAGCGTGCGCGTGACGCGCATCGCACGTGCAGACTCGCCCCCGTTGTGGGCGATGGCCTGCAGCGCCGGGGCCATCCGCTTGAGGCTGCTCAGGTCGTTAGGCTCAGCGTCCTCGATGGCGCTGTCGAGGCTGCCCTCACGGCGGCAGCTTGCGTAGACATCCCAGATCCCCAAGCCCTTGTCGCGCACGAACGCGATACGCGCGGCGTAAGTCATCGCACGCAGGTCGACGCGCCAGAGCGCTGAGAGGATTGGCCAGAAGTGATTGCGCGGATGGGCGTAGTACTCGCGAACGTTCAGAGAGGCGACGCTGGGAAAGCTGCCGAGCACCACCAGCCGCGTGTGCGTCGCAATGACAGGCGGCAGGCCACGAAGCTCCGTCACACGCTGCGTGTCTGCTCCCGCTCCGGCTCGCTGGAGAGGGTGGGGGCGGGGGCCTGCATCAGAACGCCCAGACGCGGCAACACGCGGCACGCATTGACGCTTGTCAGCTGTGCGATCTCCTCCAACGGCCTGCCACGCAACTCGGCCAGCGTGCGGGCAATGCGAGGAAGCTGCGCCGGCTCGTTGCGCGAGATCGATCCTGCCGCTCGCTCGGCCGCGGTGCGGTACAGCCAATGGGGTGGAATGTCGGGGGCGTCGGTCTCCAGCACGAGGCTCGCATCAGGCACTGACTGCGCGAGATGCCGGATCTGCAGCGCGCGGTCGAAGGTCATCGTGCCGCCGAAGCCAAGCGCGAGGCCGCGCTCGACAAAGGCCGCCGCCTGCGGGTCGCTGCCGTTGAAGGCATGGGCAATGCCGCCGGCCACATCGATCCGCCGCAGCCATTTCAGCAGCGCGTCGGCCGAGCGGCGGACATGCAGCAGCACGGGCAGACCGGCGTCGCGTGCGAGTTTGAGTTGCGCGACATAGAAGCGCTCCTGCCGTGGGCGATCGGCACCGGGGACGAAATGATCGAGGCCGATCTCGCCGACGGCCACCAGCCGAGGGTCGTCGCGTCGCTCCCTCAAAGCCTGCTGCAGCCGATCGAGCTCCTCGTCGTCCGCCCTTTCCACATACAGCGGATGGATGCCCAGGGCATAAGCCAATCCGTGACGCTGGGCCAGCGCACGCACGACGTCGAAGTCGAAGGAGCCGACAGCGGGCAGCACCAGCATGGCGATGCCTTCGTCACGCGCGCGCTCAATGACCTCATCTCGGTCCGGGTCGAACTCCGAGGCATCGAGATGGCAGTGGGTGTCGATCCAGCCGGGCAGCATCGCAAAGAGAGTAGCAGCAGGCAAAGACCGTGGCGGCACGAGCAGAATGCCGGCGATGGCTGCTCGGCTCCAGTCCTCCGCGACCACGCAAGGGTACGGGCCTGGGCTTGAGCCAGGTTTACGGCTTCTGCACTTAGGCGGGGGCATCGCGCGCATCCGCCGCAGGGGCTGGAGCAGGCGTTGGCGCAGGCGGCTGGGCAGGCTTGAATCGCGGCGATTCATCGAGTGCAACGGCGAGCCGTTAGCATCGCAGCCCTTATGAATGTTCCCTACGAGCTGGTCGTCGGCTGGCGCTATACGCGT
>DASTGE010000666.1:0-8988 GCA_035719405.1 Burkholderiaceae bacterium | reverse complement strand
ATTTCAGCCGAGCCTATCTGCATCATCTCGATCGTTGCGGCGAAATGCTGGGGCCGATGCTCAACACCATTCACAACCTGCACTTCTACATCGACATCATGCGGCAGATCCGGCAGGCGCTGGACGAGGATCGCTTCGACGCCTGGCGCAGCGCTTTCGCAAGCGACCGCGCCCTCGGCGTCTGAAGGCGCAGGCAGCCGTGCTGTTGAGGGTCCTGCTTCGGATGCTCAAGCGGCTGGGCACCGCGCTGGTCGCACTGCTCATCCTGTTCGAGGAATGGGGCTGGGAGCCGCTGGCGCGCCAGCTCGCCAAACTGGGGCGACTGCCATTCTTCGCATGGCTGGAGAGGCGCATCTCCAGCCTGCCGCCCTATGCGGCCCTCGTTGTCTTCTTCGTGCCCGCGGTGGCACTGCTGCCCGTCAAGGTGGCGGCGCTGTGGTTGATAGGACATGGCCAGGCCATGCTGGGCCTCGTCGTCATCGTGCTGGCAAAGCTGATCGGCACGGCGGTGGTCGCGCGCCTCTTCATCCTCACTCGCGATTCGCTGATGCAGCTTGCGTGGTTCGAGCGCGGCTACCGGCGCTGGATTGCCTGGAAGGAGGCCGTGCTTGCCCAAGTGCGAACGTCGGCCCTCTGGCGCGCCGGCCGACGGCTGAAGACGGTCCTCAGGAGGCGGCTCAGGCGCTTCCGCGAGGCATTGCGCCGGGCATGAGGTTGGCGGTGCTCTTCGTGCCCATCGTGGGCTCCCTGGGCCCAGTCCTGACACGATTCGGGGCCTGGAAGCACAAAATGACACAAGCAATTCGGGGGAAAGCCCTGATGACGTGCATCAATCGGTCACATACAGTCGCGACCACTCGCAGCACGGTCGAGCCCCTTCTGGGGCGATGGCCGGCTGAACGGGGGACTGAGGAGACAGCAGCAAGAACACTCGAACAGACAACGCAGACCGAACCTGCTTTTGTATTGGCAGGGGGATGTCGGAATTGACGAGCACCCGGTGAACCCGGGTGCTTTTTTCTTTTCTGGTCTCGGCGAGCGCGCCTTACGATGGTTCACATGCCCGTCGACCCTCAACTGCGATCCCTCGAGATCGATATTCCTGCCCAGCCACAGGCGCTGGTCGACCTCTCCCTGCTGCTCGCAGAGGAAGAGGTCAACCTGCAAGCCGCCGCCTCGCTGATTGAAACCGACATGGCCCTGGCGGCGGCAGTGCTGAAAGCGGTGAACTCGTCGCTGTACGGCCTCAAGGGACGCGTGCAGAGCGTGCAGCAGGCGCTTACCTATCTTGGAATGCGTGAAGTGACCGCGATCACATTCGAAATGGGCCTTCGCGCGGCCTTTCCCCCAGCAGCCGAGCTGGAGCCGGTGTGGGAGCGCGCCTCCCGCAGGGGCATGCTGATGGGCCGCGCCGCAGCGCAGCTGGGCATTGACGCGTGGGCCGCTCATTCCGCCGGGCTGTTCGAAGAGTGCGGCAAGGCCGTCCTGTTTCGCCACACCCGGGACCACTATCGCTCAATGCTCCGAGCGGCGAGCAGCGACGTCGAACTCGTGACGCTGGAGCACACCGGCTTCGGGGTGAGTCACGACGCGCTGGGAGCGGCGCTGTGCGAAAGCTGGGGGTTGGGCGCCGCGGCGGTCGCCAGTGTCCGCCATCACGTCATGGTGCAGATGGGCGCGGATCTTCCACCTCAGCCGCAGAAGCGAGGCGTGTGCGCCCTGTCGGCGGTCGCCCATGCCGCAATGGCCGCTCCGGACCAGCTTGAGACAGTCGTGAAGCGTGTCGCTCCGCAGGTGCCCATGGACGAGGACGCGGTGCTGCGCGCGATCCGGAAGGTGAGCAGCGAGATCGAATCGGTGAGCGCGCGCGCTTGACGCCCCTCGGACTTCGGGCACCATCCCGCACTCGTTCATTCGGGGAGCGGCATGTTTCCGTGGTCCTTCAACTTCAATCCTCAGGTCAACGGCTGGGAGGTGCATTGGCCGCTCGGCGGTCCCGTCACTCAGGACATCGTCGCCTCGCTGCTCACGCAGGCCGGCAGCAGCCGTGTCGAGCTTCGCGTACTGGACGAAGTCGCGTCCTATGGGCGCCAGATCGGCGTGCTGTCCAAATTGGTACGAGAACTGTCTGAAGAACGTCCCCCGCGAAGCGAGCTGACGCGGCATGCGCGCGAGCAGCTTGACCAGTTCATGCAGCGCATCGAACGCATCAAGGAGCAGGAGGAGGATTCAAAGGCGCATCAAGTGCCCGAGGACCTGGAGTCGGCGCGCGAGTTGCACCGCGCGTTGCTGAGGCGGTATCCGGAACTTGCGGCAGAAGGCTAGGCAGGTCAGGCGGTGTGCCTTCCCCCTCGCGCCATCGGGGGATCCTCCGGTCATTCGCTGCTCCCCGTCTGCCCGCTTTCGAAAAGGCGACGGAAACCGTGCAGGGCGGCGGAGCAGACTGGCCGGACAGGCCAAAAAAGACGGGGGAGCGGGACAGATATCCCCAGGCGGCTCGCTCTCAACGCACCCGAGCAGCCCGCTCCCCCTTGGACGTCAACCGGTGGTGACGTTGCTCCGAATCGGAGCTTACCCGCCGTGCAGCGGCGGTGACAATCGGTGCAGTGCCCTATATGCGGCCGGCATCCCCCTCGCGGTCCACCTGAAGATGGTACGGCTCCAGCCCAACTGCGAAAGCCGCAACAGCGACGGCGCGCTGCGCGCGAGGCGCCTCAAGGCGGGGCGAAGCCGTCCCGGCTTGGGCGGTCGACGGCGGCTTGTCATCATCGAGCGCTTCTCCTACTCCTCACGTGCCGCCATGATTTGGCGGCGTCCTTTGGACCTTACCAAACGCAGCTTCCATGCCAATGCCGGCGCGTGGAGTGGTTCACGTCGGGGACGAACGGGTTCTCGCGAGGCGACAGGTTTCGTCGCATCCTTCGATCGGGAATAGACACCATCGACGTGTTTGGTTCGGCCGTCGCGTCGAGCGGTAAAGGCTTGTTTCCACTCCGGTCCAAAGGCACAGCGCATGATGCGATGGCATTCGCGGCCGGCAGTCGCGCTCTTCACGACCAGGGCCCTTCCTGGCGCCGCGCCAGCTCCTGAGAAGAGAGTCGCGGAACTTGTGCGGAGGCGTTCAGCGCCTCCCTAGAATCATCCGGATGACCGATGCCTCCACCGCTGAACGCGCGAGCGCGACGCAGCGTCTTGCTGCCCTGCACCGCCTGTTCGTTGTCGCACTGCTCGGTTTTGCGTCGGGCTTGCCGCTGGCGCTCACAGGGCAGGCGATGCAGGCCTGGCTCAGCATGGAGGGTTTGGACATCGCCACGATCGGTTTCCTGAGCCTGGTCGGCATGCCCTACACCTTCAAGTTCCTGTGGGCGCCCCTGATGGACCGCTTCGAGCTGCCATGGCTCGGCCGCCGGCGTGGCTGGCTGGTGCTCACGCAATTCGCGCTGGCGGGCGCGCTGCTTCTGATGGCCGGGATCTCGCCTGGCACTGCGACCCGCGCCTTCGCCCTGCTCGCCGTCGTGGTCGCGTTCATCTCCGCTTCGCAGGACGTGGTCATTGATGCCTACCGCACAGACCTTCTGCACACCAGTGAGCGTGGGCTCGGCGCGTCGCTCAACGTGTTGGGGTACCGGCTGGCGATGATCCTTTCGGGTGGTGTTGCGCTCATCTGGACTGATCCCACCCAGGGCGGCGGATGGAACTGGCCGCAGGTCTACCGCCTGATGGCAATGCTCATGGCGGTGGCTGCGCTACTGTCGGCAACCATCCTGCCGCCACTGAAGCAGGCGCGAGCGCCTCAGGGCGTTGCGCGCCATGATGTTGTTGGCTTCATCGCAGTTGTCGCAGCCGTGGTGGCGGGAGCGCTTCTCACCGACCGGTTCGGCAACGCACTCGCGCAGGTGCTTCTCGCACCGCTGTTCTCTGGCAGCGGCGTGTCTCCTGCACTGCAGGCAAAGTGGACGGAGTTGCTTGCGCTCATGCTGGGCATCGCGGTCACCTTGCCGCTGGCGGCATGGGCCGCGCGTCGCGCCCGTTTCGAGACGCTGCTCAACGGTCTGGCGAGCTACTTCCGGCAGAGCGGTGCCGGCGCCTTCCTCGCCTTCATCGTGCTCTACAAACTCGGCGACGCCTTCGCCGGCGCGCTCATGACGCCCTTTCTCCTGAAGGGTATGGCGTTCAGCCCCGCTGAGGTCGGGCTTGTCAACAAGGTGATCGGCCTTTGGCTCACGATCGTCGGCGCGCTCGTGGGCGGAGCGCTCATGGTGAAGCTCGGGCTGTGGCGCTCCTTGCTGCTGTTCGGTCTGCTGCAGATGGCCAGCAATGTCGGCTTCTGGTGGCTCTCCGTGAGCGGACGGGGACTGATGCCCGGCCTCGTGATTCCCGCTTTCGACTGGGGATTCGTGAAGCTCGCGGCCGACACGCCGGTCGACGGCGGTCTGCTGATGGTGATCGCTTTCGAGAATATCTCTGGAGGCATGGGAACCGCGGCCTTCGTCGCCTTCCTCATGAGCCTTTGCAACCAGCGCTTCACGGCAACCCAGTATGCGTTGCTGTCGGCCTTCGCCTCCGTCGGACGTGTGTGGGTCGGGCCGCTGGCCGGTGTGCTGGCTGAATCGATCGGCTGGCCGACATTCTTCGTGTTGTCCACGATTGCAGCCGTGCCGGCATTGGCGATGCTGATCGCGATGCGCGGTAGCGTGCAAGCGCTGGAAGTCGACCCGAACGCCCCCATCTCCGACGATTGACTCCGGAACGATTGATCGTGGAACGTCTGCAAGCATCTTACGCACTGACCCCAGGCACACTTGCTGCTTTATCCCTCTGCTGAAGGCGCGACATGGACGAAAGCTTCCGCACCGACGCGCAGATCGATCCTGCGCTGAAGCACGGCTACGGCTGTCGCTGTGCATTGCACAGCCGGCGGCTTTTCACTGCAGGCGTTGTCGGTTCGGTGGTGGCCGTGCCTGCTGTGGCGCGCGAGGGTGTGGACGTCGGCGGCGAGTCGGCGTTCGCCAAGCTCGTGCCGGCAGAGCAGATCGAGGCGGCATCCCGGCAGCAGTATCAGCAACTGTTGCAGCAGGCCGCACGGCAGCGCGCCCTGGCCCCCGAAAGCCATCCACAGGAGCAGCGCCTGCGCGAGATTGCCCGTCGCATCATTCCATTCACTTATGCATGGAACCCGCGTGCTCGCGAATGGCAGTGGGAGGTGAACCTCATCGGCTCGAAGGACCTCAACGCTTTCTGCATGCCCGGTGGCAAGATCGCGTTCTTCTACGGCCTGCTCTCCAAGCTGCAGCTGACCGACGACGAAGTGGCGATGATCATGGGGCACGAAATGACCCACGCCCTGCGCGAGCATGCCCGCGAGCGGATGGGCAAGAACTATGCGACCCGCATGGGCGCGGGCATCGTATCGTCAATCCTCGGTCTGGGCGGTGCAGGCAACACCTTGCTGAACATGGGCAGCCAGTTGCTCACGCTGAAGTTCAGCCGCGACGACGAAACTGAAGCCGACCTGATCGGCATGGAACTCGGCGCGCGGGCCGGCTATGACCCGCGCGCGGGTGTGAGCCTGTGGCAGAAGATGCTCGCCGCCAACCGCAACGCGCCGCCGCAATTCCTCTCCACACACCCCGCCGGCCCGACTCGCATCCGAGACATCGAATCAAACTTGCCCAAGGTTGAGCCCATCTACGCCAAGTCGACCAAGCCGGAACGAAAGTTCGGACCGCCCCCGCCGGCTCGCTCCGGCTGACTGCATGAGGTGTCCTCGGCGACGGTGACGCGCACCGTGCGACAACGCAGCACGGGTGGAAAGCGCTACAGCTTGAAGTCGTAGTCGATGGTGAGCGGCGCGTGATCGGAGAAGCGCTGCTCCAGATAGATGTGCTCGCGCCTCGCGCGGGCGGCAATGGCGGACGTGGCAAGGTGATAGTCCAGCCGCCACCCGACGTTCTTGGCCCACGCCTGCCCTCGGTTGCTCCACCATGTGTACTGCTCGGGATGCGGATTGAGGCGGCGGAACACATCGACGAGGCCGAGGTGGTCGAGCGCCTTCGTCATCCATGCGCGCTCTTCCGGCAGGAAGCCCGAGTTCTTCTGGTTGCCGCGCCAGTTTTTCAGGTCGATCTCCTTGTGCGCGATGTTGATGTCGCCGACAAGAATGAACTCCCGCTGTGCCTTGAGCTTCTCCAGGTGGGGATACACCACCTCCAGGAAGCGGAATTTGGCGTGCTGCCGCTCCTCGCCGCTGGAGCCGCTCGGGAAGTAGCAGCTGATCACGCTGAAGCGGCGTCGTAGGGTGTCGAAGCGGACTTCGACGTACCGGCCTTCGGCGTCAAACTCGGGTACGCCGAAGCCTTCGATCACGTCGCTCGGCTGCCTGCGCGCATACACCCCCACGCCCGAGTAGCCCTTCTTCTGGGCGAAGTGGAAGTGCCCCTTCATGCCGGCCAGATGTTCGAAGCGGCCTTCCAGGTCGGCGGCCTGGGCCTTGATCTCCTGCACACCCATACAATCGGCGCCGAGACTCTCGGCCCAGGGCAGCAGCCCTTTGTTTGCCGCCGATCGAATTCCATTCAGATTGAGCGTGACGAGCCGAAACACCTTTGCAGAGATCCTATGACAATGAGCGCGCACATTCACCCGCTGGCCCAGGAATTCGTGAAGTTTTCCGTGGACGCCGGAGTGTTGCGATTTGGCGAGTTCAAGACCAAGGCCGGGCGCCTTTCGCCGTACTTCTTCAACGCCGGCCTGTTCGACGACGGCGCGAAGCTCGGCCGTCTCGCGCAATTCTATGCACACCGCCTGCAAGACAGCGGCCTGCAGTTCGACATGCTTTTCGGGCCGGCCTACAAGGGCATTCCGCTGGCGGCAGCTGTTGCCATCGAACTCGCACGGCTTGGTCACAACAAACCCTACGCCTACAACCGCAAGGAAGCCAAGGACCACGGCGAAGGTGGCGTGCTGGTTGGCGCCCCTGTGCGCGGACGCGTGCTCATCATCGACGACGTGATCTCAGCCGGCACCTCGGTGCGCGAATCCGTCGGCCTGATTCAGGCGGCCGGCGCCACTCCGTGCGGTGTGGCAATCGCGCTGGACCGCCAGGAAAAGGCGATCGAGAACGGTCGCGACGTATCTTGGAGTGCAGTGCAGTTCGTCACGTCGCACCTGAAACTGCAGGTGGTCGCCGTCGCCACGCTGGACGATTTGCTGCAATATCTCAACTCCGCCAGCGACCCGGAGTTGCTGGCGCATGCCCCTGCCGTGGCCGCCTATCGTGAGCGCTACGGCGTGTGAAACTGGAACTCTCGAATGGTGGGAACGGCGGCGCATCAACAGACCTCGCATCGCTGGCTTGCGATGTTCGCCCTGGCCTTCCTCGTTGGCGGCGCGACCGCTCAAAGCCACGAAAATGCGGGCGGCATCAGCGTCTACAGTTGCATCACTGCGGACGGGCGTCGGCTGACGTCGGATCGCTACATTGCCGAGTGCAGCGGCCGCGAGCAGCGCGTGCTCAACAAGGATGGCTCGCTTCGGCGCCTCGTGCCGCCGGTGATGAGCGCCGAGGAGCGGGCCGAGCACGAGGCGCGGGAGCGCCGGCAGGAAGCGGAGCGTGCCGCTCAGAAGGATGCGATCCGACGCGACCGTAATCTTGTCAATCGATATCCCGACGAGGCGGCACACCAACGGGCGCGGGAGGCCGCGCTCGACTCCGTGCGCGCGGCAGTGAAGACCTCCGAGCAGCGCATGAAGGATCTCACCACCGAGCGCAAGCCCCTGCTCGACGAGGCCGAGTTCTACAAGGGCAAGCAGATGCCCGCCAAGCTGAAGCAGCAGTTGGAAGCCAACCAGGCAGCTGCCGATGCCCAGGGCGACGTGATCGCCACGCAGCAGGCCGAGATGGAGCGCATCAACCGGCTCTATGACGCCGAATTGGCGCGATTGAAGAAGCTGTGGGCCGGTGCGCCGTATGGTTCGCTCACGGCTGACATCGCGGCCTCGTCGCCAGCGAGGCGCTGAAACGGTTTCCAGGCTGCGCGGCCAAGCGCCGTCATTCAAGATCGGGCGTGTCGGAATGCCTGCAGGTCAACCCAGCTTCTTGCGCAGCAGCTCATTGACCTGGGTCGGGTTGGCCTTGCCCTTGCTCGCCTTCATCACCTGCCCGACCAATGCGTTGAACGCCTTCTCCTTGCCGGAGCGATATTCCTCCACCGACTTTGCGTTCGCCGCCATCACCTCGTCGACGATCCGCTCCAGCGCGCCCGCGTCGCTCATCTGCTTCAGGCCCTTGGACTCGATGATGGCGTCGACGTCGGTGCCTTCGCCGCTCCATAGCGCGTCGAATACCTGCTTTGCCGCGTTGTTGGAAAGCGTGCCGTCACCGATCCGCCTGATCAACGCGGCCAGCGTGCTTGCGCCGACCGGGCTGGCCTCCACCTCCCGCGCTTCGGCATTCAGCCGCCGCGAGACCTCACCCATCAGCCAGTTGGCCACAAGCTTCGGCGGTGCTCCGCCCGCCTTGGCCGCCTCGTAGAACCGCGCGAAGCCCAGGCTTTGCGTCATCATCGACGCGTCGTAGGCCGGCAATCCGTCGTCGCGCTGGAACCGCTCGGCCATCACGCGTGGCAACTCCGGCATTTCGCTGCGCGCGCGCTCGATCCAGTCCGTCTCGATCACGAGCGGCGGGAGGTCGGGATCGGGAAAGTAACGGTAGTCATGCGCATCTTCTTTCGTGCGCATGGCCCGGGTCTCGCCCGTGTCGGGGTTGAACAGCACCGTCGCCTGCTCGATGGCCAGGCCATCCTCGATCTGCTCGATCTGCCACTGCACCTCGAAGTCGATGGCCTGTTGAAGAAATCGAAAGCTGTTGAGGTTCTTGATCTCGCGACGTGTGCCGAGCGGTCCATTGGGTTTGCGCACGGACACGTTGGCGTCACAGCGGAAGGAGCCTTCCTGCATATTGCCGTCGCAGATGCCGAGCCACACCAC
>DASTGE010000665.1:0-7030 GCA_035719405.1 Burkholderiaceae bacterium | reverse complement strand
GAAACTTAGGCCATATCTCGCCAATGTCAAGTGTTTTAGTGACTACATTTGAAAGCAAAAGAAAGCGCCTCAAAGCCGCAAAGTGTAGGAACGGCGCGGACTTGCGGGATGAGGTGGCTGCGTTGCCGGCCGGAACTTCGGTCTAGTTCGGCCCCTCAACGAAGTACGCGGGCGCACGCACCCCAGCTTGGTAGCGTAGAGCACGTTAGCCCGTTGTCGTTGTAGTAGGTGGTGATGCCCTTCCCCGTCAGGCGTGCACCAAGTAGCGAGGCATAGGCGGCTTTGCATGCGCCGCCGGTAAATCCCCAGGAGCCTTGGGCATTCACATTGCAGATCTTGTGGATCGGCGTCGATCCGGCAAGCGCCAGCGACGCGTCTTTAACGAGCGTGAACCGGGGTGACACCATCCGCTTCTTCGTGAGCAGTTGGGCCTCGACGTACACGCTTGCCATCTACCGACCTATTTCTATGCAATCACGGCCGTGATTGCCAGCGGCATCGCGAGTGCCTACTCGAACATTTACTGGACAGGGCTGGATCGATCCGCCCGAGATCGTGGTGAAGAACAATGCGCCTGTCGAGCTTCTCGTGCGAACGAAGGTACCTGGCACCGTCTTCGAGTCGGGGTTCACGCCACCCGCACCGGTCGGCGAGCTGCCATTGCCCTCCCGCTCAAGCCACGGGAACGGGCGCGGCAAGGCTCGGCTTTCTGTCGTGCTTCCAGGACGCAATACGCCTTGAGAGGTGCCTTGAGAGGCAAATCTCCCTGGACCGGAATTTTCTTCAACTTCCCGCTTCGTCATGATTCGGCCGCCGCCAATCGCGCCGGCGGCCGCCATCGATCGTTGTGGGCGCCGCTGAAGATCCCGTCTCGCGCATCACCTGCTTCAGCCGCCCGGCGATCTTTCCAAGGGTGCGTCGATGCACCTCATGCAAGACAGTCCAGCGCGAATCGAAATCGCCCCGCGTCAATCCCCCGGCAAATGCGATCCGGTTGCCGCGATTGCGAGTGATCACCGTCGTCACCATGCCCTGGAACGAACGCGAGATACGCCGGATCCATCGCTCGCAATGTGCATCGTTGTGCAGGTTGGCCACCAGCAGCCCCTCGGGGTGCAAGAGCGTCCGGCAATTCGCATAGAAGCGGGGCGTGCACAGAGACCCCGGCTGACCGCTTGCATCGAAACCGTCGACCATGATCACGTCGTAGCGCCTGCCTGAGGCTGCGGTTCGCGCGACAAAGGCCGCGCCGTCTTCGCGGAACACGCGGAACCGCTCGCCATCGGGGGGGACATGGAACGTCTCGCGCAGGCTGATTACATCGGCATCGATCTCAATGACTGTGATGTCCGCCTCCGGCAGATGGCGGTGGCAATACTTCGGCAGCGAGCCGCCGCCCAGTCCGATCATGAGCATCGAACGCGGGGCGGGCTGCCAAAGCAGGAAGCCCATCATGGCCTGCGTGTATTCGAGCTCGAGCGCGGACGGATCGGCGCGGCGCATTCGGCTTTGAACGGCCGTGAGGTCGAAGTGGAGCGAGGTGCAGCGCTCGTCCTCCCGCAGAAACGGCCGACCGGCGCTTCCGTCACCCAACGTGCGTACCCATGCGCTTGTTGTTCTCATTTCATTCGGCTACTATGAGACTGCAATGCACATCACATTAACATACCAGAGCGCAGCATGGAACTGAAGACCGCCCGCCTCACCCTGCTGATCGATCCAGCCAAAAAAGAAGCCTTCGAGCGCCTGTGCGCCCAGCAGGATCTCACTCCTTCACAGGTGGTGCGCCAGATGATCCGCGACTACCTCGCGCAACACGGCGTCACGTACGTGCCCAGCGGACAGGTGTCAACCTCCCGCGCCCAGCCCGCATCGCGCACCAAGCGGCAAGCCTGAGTCTCGAAAGTCGAAGATGCTCAAGTCGCAGTTCCAACCCTTCCGTCCCCGCCTGCTTGACGCCATCAAGGGCTACGACAGGCACCGCTTCATCGCCGACCTCGGCGCGGGCGTCACTGTGGGCGTGGTCGCGCTACCGCTGGCCATGGCCTTCGCGATCGCCAGCGGCGTCAAGCCCGAGCAGGGGATCATCACCGCCATCGTCGCGGGCTTCCTGATCGCGGTGCTCGGCGGATCGAACGTGCAGATCGGCGGGCCGGCCGGCGCGTTCATCGTCATCGACAACGGCATCGTCGAGCGCTACGGGCTGACCAACCTGCTTATCGCGACCGCGCTGGCCGGCGCCGTGCTCTTCGCGATGGGCCTGCTCAAGCTCGGCACACTCGTGCGCTATGTGCCTGTGCAGATCATCATCGGCTTCACCAACGGGATCGCCGTGCTGATCGCGCTGTCGCAGCTGAAGGATCTGTTCGGCCTGCAGGCCCCCAAGGCATCGGCGGACTTCTTCTCGCAGACTGCGCTGGTGGTGCAGCACTTCGGCACCTTCAATCCCTACGCCTTTGCGATCGGCCTCGTGTCGTTCGGGGGGCTGATGCTCTGGCCCAAACTGTTCATCGCCGGAACGCCGCTGCCAGGCTCGATGGTCCAGGGCCCGCTCGGCCGCTTCGCCGCGAGGGTACCTGGCCCGGTCGTCGCGCTCGTCACGATGACCGCCATCGCCGCGTGGCTGAAGCTGCCTGTCGAGACAATCGGCACGCGCTTCGGAGGGATTCCGCAGACGCTGCCGGCGCTGGAGCTGCCCGCCTTCAGCTGGGACAGCGCAAAGCAGCTGCTGATCCCCACGCTCACCATTGCAATGCTCGGCGCGGTCGAGTCACTGCTGTGCGCGCGCGTGGCCGACCAGCTCGCCACCCTGCCCAAGCACGACCCCAACCAGGAGCTGATGGCACAAGGTATCGCCAACATCATCGCACCCGTGTTCGGCGGAATCCCGGCCACGGGCACCATCGCGCGCACGGTCACCAATGTGCGGGCCGGCGCGACGACGCCGATCGCCGGGGTGGTGCATGCAGTCGCGCTGCTGGCGGTCGTACTCGTCGCCGCGCCGCTGGCAGCCAGCGTGCCGTTGGCTGCGCTCGCGGGCATCCTGCTGTTCGTTGCGTGGAACATGGGCGAGTGGCACGAGTTCTCACGCGAGCGGCTGCGCCGCTTCACCTTCGGCTACAGGACCGTGCTGCTGGGCACATTCTTCCTTACCGTGGTGTTCGATCTGATGGTCGCGGTGCAGATGGGACTGGTCGCCGCGTGCGTGATCTTCATCTGGCGGATGAGTCTGCTGTTCCGTGCCGAGCCCGCCAGCACCTGCGCACAACCATCCGGCGTCGAGGTCGTGCGGCTCAATGGCGCGCTGTTCTTCGGCGCGGTGGGCAAAATCGAGACGCTTGCCGATGGGTTGCCCGCGACAACGCGAGCACTTGTCCTCGAGATGCACCGGCTGATCTGGATCGACGCCTCCGGGGTCGATGCCCTGACGCAGCTGTATCGGCGACTTCAGCGCACCGGCATCGAGCTGTGGCTGTGCGAGCTCAAGGACGAGCCGCTGGAAATGGTGCGTCGCACCGGCTTTGCCGATCTCCTTGGGCACGAGCGCCTTGCTGAAAGCCTGGACGCAGCGGTGAAGGCCGCAGCGCTAGCCACCGCGCAGCCGGTGAAGCGGGCGGCCTGAATCGGGTAGCTGGAGGAGGCCCGAGCGTTCAGGGGCCGGTGACGTCCGACGCAATATCCAAATGACCCGGATCGGCCGCCGCTCCGACCGCACTGGGTTGCTGATCACAACTGGCCAGGATGACTACAGCGGAAAGCCAAGCCAGCACGAATTTCACCATCGCCGATCCCCGTAAAATCGCGGCGGTCGAATTTTGATGCGCCTCACTGCCGGGCAGTGTGATCGCTTTGTAACCATGCCGCTTTTCTGGAAACCCTATAAGTCGGATATCACGAATTTCCTCGACGAGCTGAAAGCCAGGAAGCCGAACCTCGAGGAAGAGCAGCGCGCCGGCCGCGCGTTGCTGTGGGACCGTTCGATCGATCCCGAATGGCAGGCCGAATTCGAGGCAGGCAAGCTGAGGCAGCCCGCCTACGTCTATCAAGCCAAGACGTCTTGATCCCGTGGCGCAGGACGCGCTGCCTGATACGGGCGAGGCCGCCGGCGCAAAGCGCAAGGCAGCCGGCGCTGAAGCGTCCGCGCGTGACGAACAAATCAGCCCAGAGGTCGTCGACAACGTAGCCGTGGCCCGCCTGTATGGCGAGCCTCTGTTCCAACTGCCGACCGACCTCTACATCCCGCCCGACGCACTGGAGGTCTTTCTCGAGGCTTTCGAGGGCCCGCTCGACCTGCTGCTTTACCTGATCCGCAAGCAGAACTTCAACATCCTCGACATCCCCCTGGCGGACGTGACCCGCCAGTACCTGGACTACGTCGATCAAATCAGGTCGCGCAACCTCGAACTGGCGAGTGAGTATCTTTTGATGGCGGCAATGCTCATCGAGATCAAATCGCGCATGCTGCTGCCGCCGAAGAAGACCGATGACGGTGCGGAGCCCGAGGATCCACGAGCGGAACTGGTGCGAAGGCTGCTGGAGTACGAGCAGATGAAGCTTGCCTCAGCGCGCCTGGACGCATTGCCGGTCATCGGCCGTGACTTCCTTCGCGCACAGGTAGCGATCGAGCAAGCGCTCAAGCCGCGCTTTCCAGACGTGTCGGTCGACGAACTGCGCGACGCCTGGGCCGACATTCTTCGGCGCGCGAAGCTCAACCAACACCACAAGATCACGCGCGAGCAGCTCTCGGTACGCGAGCACATGAGCATTGTGCTGCGCGCGCTGCAGGGCCGGCGCTTTGTGGAATTCCAGGAGCTGTTCGATGTGGGGCGCGGCCCTCAGGTGGTAGTGGTCACGTTCATCGCCATGCTGGAGCTTGCGCGCGAGCGCCTGCTCGAAATCACGCAAGCCGAAGCCTTCGCGCCGATCTATGTGCGGCTGGCTTACGAGCCGACCTGACACCTCGGAAGCACCGGAGCGAAGAGACAACCCCTCGGGAGGGCGCAAGACAGACACCGGGGAGCGCTGTCGAAGACATCAAATGCGTCATCGGCCATTGTTTCCCGGCGTCCTTTGAGTTAATTTCGCGGCCCCCTCTGACCGCGGCAGGGTCGAAAGGAGCAGATTGCATGAGTGTTCACCCCACACCCGCCCCTGACGCATCGGCGCGCAAGCCGGCCACGCTGCATGCGCTTCGCGACATGCAGCAGCGCGGCGAGCCGATTGCGATGCTCACCGCCTACGACGCCGCCTTCGCGGCGCTGCTTGACGCGTCCGCCGTGGACTGCGTCCTCGTCGGCGACTCTCTCGGCATGGTGTTGCAGGGGCATGCCAGCACACTGCCGGTCACGCTTGACGACATGGTCTATCACACGGCCTGCGTGGCACGCGGTAACCGCGGCGCCTGGCTGGTCGCCGATCTTCCGTTCGGGAGCTACCAGCAAGGCGTTGCACAGGCCATCGACAGCAGCGCTGCACTCATGAAGGCCGGCGCGCAGATGGTCAAGCTCGAAGGTGGCGGCTGGACGGTCGATGCCGTGCACGCACTGGTGCAACGTGGCATTCCGGTTTGCGGGCACCTGGGCCTCACGCCCCAGAGCGTCCACGCGCTCGGCGGCTATCGTATCCAGGGGCGCGGCGACGACGCGGCGGAGACACTTCACCGGCATGCACGCGAACTGTCCGAGGCGGGCGCCGCGATGCTGGTGCTGGAGCTGATGCCCTCGGCGGTCGCGGCCCGCATCCAGGCGTCGCTGCCGCAGCTCATCACGATCGGAATCGGCGCCGGCCCGCATACCGCCGGGCAGGTGCTGGTGCTGCACGACATGCTGGGCGTGACGCGCGGCAAGCTGCCTCGCTTCGTCCGAAACTTTCTGCAGGATGCCAGCAGCGTCGAGGCGGCCATAAAGGCCTATGTGCGCGACGTGAAGGCGCGCCGCTTCCCCAACCCCGAACTTCATGGCTATTGACACCCCCATGCGCGTGATCCATACCGTTGCGCAGCTGCGCGAAGCCCTGAGAAACGAGCGGGCCACGGCATTCGTGCCGACCATGGGCAACCTGCATGAGGGGCACCTGTCGCTCGTGCGCCGGGCCCGCGATCTGGGATCGCCCGTCGTCACCAGCGTCTTTGTCAACCGGTTGCAGTTCGCGCCGCATGAAGACTTCGACACTTACCCGCGCACGCTCGAGCGCGACCGTGGCCTGCTGGAACCCGCGGGCTGCAACATCGTCTTCGCGCCCTTGGAGAGCGAGATGTATCCCGAGCCCCAGGGCTACAAGGTGCAGCCTCCTCCCGAGCTGGCTGACGTCCTCGAAGGTCACTTCCGGCCCGGCTTCTTCACTGGCGTGTGCACGGTGGTGCTCAAGCTGTTCAATCTCGTACAGCCCGCTGTCGCCGTGTTCGGCAAGAAGGATTACCAGCAGCTGATGGTGATCCGCCGCATGGTCACCCAGCTGGGCCTGCCCGTAACGATTGAGGCCGGTAATACGGCCCGCGCGGACGACGGCCTGGCCCTTTCTTCCCGCAACAGCTATTTGAGCCCCGAGGAGCGGGCAGAAGCGGTATGGCTGCCGACGGTGCTGCGCGAAGTCCGCGACGCTGCCGTGACGGGCGGCGTCAGCCTGGGGGCGCTGGAGGAGCGGGCGATGCATACGCTACGGTCCAGAGGTTGGCAACCGGACTATGTCGTCATGCGGCGGCAGTCGGATCTTCTGGCGCCGACAGACGACGACCGGCAGCTCGTTGCGCTCGCGGCTGCACGGCTGGGGAAGACGCGGCTGATCGACAACCTGGAATTCGTGCGCTGAGGGTGACCATCGCATGATGCAAGGCCAAGCGCTGTCTTGCGAATTTCTCCTGGGTTTTACGGCGACGGTCCGTTCATGAAGGCGGCGCCCAAGCCGGCACGATGTGGATTGCGAGGCGCTGCCACTACCGAGTCGCTCTTCGCCTCACGCACTCGAGATACGCATGTCCATCCGGCGGTTGGCCGTTGCGCTGCGAAGTCCAGATCATTTCGCCCAGGCACTC
>DASTGE010000664.1:0-8284 GCA_035719405.1 Burkholderiaceae bacterium | reverse complement strand
CTACCTACACGACCCGAGACGCCATCACAGGCGTCTCGACGCCTCACGTCGTGCCGCCGCCATCCGACCGCGACTTGCCGGGGAACCGTTCTTTGTTCGGGCGCCTCACGGCCACCTACACGCCGAGCAATGCCCTGAAGCTGACGTTGAAGGCCACTGCGGGCACGCAGCGCACCGGCAGTTATGCCGCGAACGTCAGGCCCTGGAGGTGTGTGACAGGCGCCTCGTCGATCAATCCGTCTCAGCCTTGCGGCGACGACTTCGCGGTTCAACAAAATCCGCTGCCGCCCGAAATCGCGGCCATGCGTGCGGATTCGAACCGTTACGGCGGGCAGCCGTACACGCGCTACAACGCCCGCACGGCGACCGCGCGCGTTGACTACGCAGCTAACAACTTCTTGCTGACCTCCATCACCAACGGACAGTATTACCGTTTCGGAGCGACCGCTGATTACGACTTCACCGGGGTCCCCGCGATTTACGGCGATGAGAACGACAACTATCGAGCCTTCTCGGAGGAGTTGCGCGCGCAAACGCAATGGATCGGCCCTCTGAACTACATGGTGGGCTTTTTCTACCAGCGCACCAGGCTCAGGTTCAATCGAGCCAGTTTGATCGGCGGCTCCGAAGACACGTCGGTCGACCCGGCCAACCGATACGTCACCATCAGCAAGTTCTCCACGACGCGCGGCGAAACCCGTTCTGTCTTCGGGCAGGTGCTCTGGACGCCATGGCCCCAGGTGGAGGCTGCCGCCGGCGCCCGCTACACCGACGAAACAAAGCGATCGTTCTTCGTACAGCCGTACGTGAACCGTTTGGCAGCAGGTTTGTTTCCGGCCAACACGCCGCTCAACATCGATCAGCATTTCAACGATTGGTCGCCCGAGGCGTCGCTGAAGTGGAAGCCCAGGGAAAACTTGATGGCTTATGGGGCGTGGAAGCAGGGCTATAAATCGGGCGGCTTCTCGAACAGCGGCACGCTCGCAACGGGGGGCTCGATCGACGTATTCACGTTCAGGCCGGAAACCGTCAAAGGCGTGGAGGCGGGCCTCAAGACCACATTGCTGGACAACCGCCTGCTGCTGAACCTGGCCGCCTACCACTACCGATACTCGGACTTGCAGCTGGAGTTTTTCAACGCGCCAACGCTCACCTTGGTTACGACCAACATCGGATCTGCGACGATCAAGGGTCTCGAGGCGGAGGCGGAGTACCTGCCGCCGGCAATACGCGGCTTGCGGTTACGGGGCTCGGTTCAACACAACCTGGCCCGCTATCGCAACTTCATCGGCCCTTGCTATGCAGGGCAAACGGCAGCGCAGGGGTGCAACCAGCCGGGCCCGCCGCCCACCAATGCAACCTTGCAGGACCTCAGCGGCAAGCCCCTCGCGGGCGCCCCCAAGTGGACGGGAACTCTCGGCTTCGACCTCGACCGTTCGCTGACGAACAGTTGGGGGCTCGGCGTCTCCACCAATGTGCGCTACAGCAGCCGCTACTCGGCCTCGCCCGTCGCGCAGCCGCTGGCGGTACAGCCTTCGTACACGTGGCTCGACGCATCGATTCGCGTGCAGTCCCCGGACCGGCGGACGCAAGTGGCGCTGATCGGCAAGAACCTGACGAACAGGTTCGTCGTCAGCTACGCATCTGATTCGCCGAACACGCCGCCCCGCGGCTCGCCTGCCGGTACGCTCGCGGACCAGGCGGGCATTTTCTTGCCACCCAGGACGGTCGAACTTCAGCTTACGTGGCGCTATTAGGCGAAACGTCCGAATGAAAAGCCTTGCGCACGACTCGCTGGGATATGTCGTCAAGGCGCTGCGGGAGGATAGGGAACTGAGCCTTTACCGTGGCCGTCGCATCGGCGGCCACGATTCCGTGTTGATGCTCATGGCCGTGGGCGATGACCCCACGCCGTCGGCCTTGCGTCGGATGGAGCACGAGTATTCGCTGCGGGCGGTGCTGGATCGCGCCTGGGCGGTGCTGCCTTCCGCCCTGGAGCATTACGGCCACCAGATCATTCTGGTGCTGGAGGATCCTGGCGGCCAGACGTTGGACGAACTGCTGAAGCAGCCGTTCGACCTGCAATGGCGGCTTCAAGTGGCGGCCGCCTTGGCCGCGGCGATCGCGAGGCTGCATGCGCGCGGCTGGATCCACAGGGACATCAAGCCCGCGCATGTGCTCGTGGACCCGGCCGATGCATCGGTGCGTCTCACCGGCTTTGGCATCGCGCTGCCGGCCGCGCACGAAGTCAAGGCGGCCCAAGACGCGGAGGTGATCACCGGAAGCCCCGCGTACATGGCGCCGGAGCAGACCGGCTACATCGATCGGCCGACCGACTTTCGCAGTGACTTGTACGCCTTGGGCGTCACGCTTTACGAGTTGATGACCGGGAAGCTGCCGTTCTCGGCGACTGATGTGATGGGCTGGGTGCATTGCCACATCGCCCAGTCCCCGGTGTCGCCAACGGTCCACGCGCCCGAGTTGCCGCCGGCGGTGGCCTCGATCATTTTGAAGTTGCTCGCCAAGGACGCACAGGAGCGTTACCAGAGCGCTGCCGGCGTGCAGGCGGACCTGGAGCGCTGCCTTCAGCAATGGCAAGCTCAGCAACGCATCGACGACTTTCCATTGGGCACGCAAGACGCGCACTCGCACCTGCCGATTCCCGAGAAGCTGTACGGACGTGACCGCGACATTGCGCTGCTGGTGAGCGCTTTGGATCACGCCGCTTCCGGAGCAACCCCGCAGGCGGTGCTGGTGCGCGGGTATTCCGGGGTGGGCAAGTCGGCGCTCGTGAATCATTTGCGCCGCGAGCTGCCACGCGTGCGCGGCATCTTCGCCAGCGGCAAGGCCGATCCGTTCAAGCACGACATTCCCTTTGGCAGCCTCGCACACGCGTTCCAGGCGCCGTTGCGGGGCATCCTCAGTCAAAGCGAGGAGCAGCTTCTCGCCTGGAGGAATGCGTTCAAGGAGGCGTTGGGCACCGGGGGACAGCTGCTGATCAACCTGCTGCCTGAGCTCGAATTGATCGTCGGGCAGCAACCGCCCTTGCCGGACATTGCGCCGCAAGACGCACAAAACCTTTTTCATGCCGTCATACGGCGCTTTCTGCAGGTCTTTGCGCAGGCCGATCATCCGTTGGTGCTGTTCCTGGACGACATTCAGTGGCTCGACGCGGCCAGCCTGCGCCTGATGGAGAGCCTGGTTGGCGACACCGAGACGAAGTACCTGCTGCTGGTGGGCGCCTATCGGGACAACGAGGTGGATGCCGTGCATCCGCTGTCGCAGGCGTTGCAGCGCCTGAGCAGTGCGGGCGTGACTCTGCACGAATGCGAGCTGGGGCCGCTGTCCGCCGAGACCTTGTGCGAGCTGCTGAGCGATGCATTGGGCGAGGCTGGCGAACCCGTGCGTGCGTTCGCGAGCCTCGTGCACGAGAAGACGGGCGGCAATCCTTTCTTCGCGATCCAGTTCTTGAACAACCTGGTGGCCGAGGCGCTGCTCGAGTTCGATGCCGCCTCGGCACGTTGGCAGTGGGACCTTGCCAAGATCCGCGCCAAGGGCTTCACCGACAACATCGTCGAGTTCATGATCGCCCGGCTTCGGCGGCTGCCTGAGCGCACACGCGCAGCCCTGATGCAGGCTTCGGCCCTGGGCATCGACGCGCCGGTCTCGACGCTCACCGCGGTTCATGAAGTGACACCAGCCGCATTGCAGGCAGAGCTTGCGCCTGCCGTCGCCGCCGGGCTTGTGGTGCAAGAGGGCGAATCGATCCGGCTGTTGCACGACCGCGTTCAGGAGGCTGCCTACGCGCTCATCCCCGAAGCCGAAAGGGCCGCGCTTCATCTGCGGATCGGCCGGCTGCTGTGGGCCCGACTGGAGAAAGATTGCAGCTCGGAGCAGTTGTTCGAAGCCGTCAACCAGTTGAATCGGGGTGCGAGCCTCATCACCGACGAAGACGAACGCGTGCGGCTGGCCGAGCTCAATTCGGCCGCCGGACTGCGGGCCAGGCAATCGGGCGCGTATGCTGCCGCGCTGAGCCACTTTGCTGCCGGCAGCGCGCTGCTCGCGGACGATGTGCTGCCGCAACGGCACACCTTGCGTTTCGGCTTGGCCTTCCATCGCGCGGAATGTGAGCTTCTGACTGGCGCTCTCGAAGTCGCGCAGGCACGCTTTGTGACGCTCGCCGATCAGGCGGCCAGCGTGCCGGAACGCTCCGCCGTCACCTCTGCCCGCATGCAGCTTTGCCAACTGCTGAGCCAAAGCTCGCGAGCCACGGAGATATTCCTCGAGTTCTTGCGGGGGGTGGGTGTGTCTTGGTCGGCACAGCCCACCTCGCAGGATGTGGCCGAGGAGTACGACCGACTGTGGCAGGCACTGGGCGAGCGTCCGGTCGAGGACCTTGCCGACCTGCCGCTCATGCGAGATGCGGACCAGATCGCCATCATGGATGTATTGATGGCGGCCGAGACCGCGGCCCTTTTCACGAACCGGCATCTGTTCCATCTTGTGACTGGCCGGATGGTGAATGTGAGCCTGGCCAACGGCAATTGCGACGCCTCGTCCGTGGCCTACAGCTACATCAACATCGTGCTCGTGCGCGAGCGCGGCGATTGCCAGTTGGGCTTTCGGTTCAGCCAAGTGGCCTTGAAATTGGTGGAGCGCGGGCTGGATCGATTCAAACGCAATGTGTTCGTGACGCACGGCTGGGTGGTTCTGCCCTACACGAAGCCGCTGCGGGATAGCGTGGAGTGGATACGGCGCTCTTTCGAAGTGGCCCAGGAGACGGGCAGCCTCTTCTATGCCTGCAACAGCGCCCTGTTGCTGGCGGCGGCCCGGCTGACGGCCGCCGACCGGCTGGAGGACGTGCGGCGCGCGCTGGAGTTTTCGCTCGCGTTGGCACGCAAGGCGAAGTTCGACCTGCTGATCATGGCTTCCATCGGGTACCTGCGCTGCGTCGACAAGCTGCGGGGCACGATCGTCGCAGCCGATCACGAGCAGGTGGAGTTCGAGCACAAGCTGGACAGCCACCCGCGTCTGGCCATTTCGGCGTGCCAGTACTGGGTGCGCGAAGTACAAGCGCGCTTTTGGGCCGAGGACTATCGAGGCGCGCTGGAGGCCGAGGCCAAGGCCCTCGCCTTGAGCTGGGTGATGTTGGCGGCCTTCGAGGCGCCCATCGTGCATGCCTACGCGTCACTCGCCCGGGCTCAGCTCTTCGAGGTGATGCCCGAGGACGAACGCCCTGCTTGCCTGGAAAGCATTCGGTCCAATTTGCAAAGGCTGTCGGTCGCGGCCAAGAACTGCCCCGAGAACTTTGCGGACCAGGAAGCCATGGTCGCCGCGGAGCTTGCACGCATCGAGGGTCGGGCGGAGGACGCCGAACGCTTGTACGAACAAGCCATTCGCGCCGCTCGCCGGGGTGGATTCGTTCACACCGAAGCCCTGGCCAGCGAACTCGCGGGGCGTTTCTACGAGAGCCGCGGGTCGGACACGGTGGCGCACGCGCTGTTCCGAAACGCACGGTACGGCTATGAACGCTGGGGCGCCCAGGGCAAGGTGCGCATGCTGGACGCGCGTGTGCCTTCGTGGCGCGAAGCGCGGGTCGGTACTGCCTGGGACGGCTTGATCGACACGTCGGTGGCGCAGCTTGATCTGGCCGCCATCGTGCGCGCAGCCCAGGCGGTGTCGAGGGAAATCGTGCTCGACAAGCTGATCGAAGCCTTGCTGGTGATGGCGGTTCAACATGCAGGCGCGGAGCGCGGCGTGCTCGTGCTCTTGCGTGAAGGCCAGCCTCGTGTGGCCGCAGAGGCCACCATGGGAGCGAGCCGTGTGCTAGTGACCTTGCGCGAGGCCGAGGTGACGCCCGCCGATGTGCCCCTGCGCGTGCTGCAGTACGTGATGCGCACGACGCAAATCGCTTCGCTCGAAGATCCCGACTGTGCCGCGCTGTTCGAGGGCGACGAGCCCGCAGCGCAAGGGCCGTTGCGATCGGGCCTGTGCCTGCCCTTGGTCCAGCAAGCGAAGCTGCTTGGCGTGGTGTACCTGGAGAACAGGCGCGTTGCGGCAAGGCTCACGCCGTCACGGCGGGGCGTGTTGAACGTGATTGCGTCGCAGGCCGCCATTTCGCTGGAGAACGCCGACCTCTACAGCCACCTCGCTGCCGAGAACCGCGAACGCAAGCGCGCGCAGGAGGCGCTGCGCCAAACCCTGTCGCGCCTGCAGCGCCTGGTCGAATCGAACATCATTGGCGTGTTCTTCTGGCGCATGGATGGTGTTATCGAGGAAGCGAACGATTCGTTCCTCGACATGCTGGGATATTCGCGTGCCGACCTGCAGGCCGGGCGCTTGCGTTGGAACGTACTTACCCCGCCGGAGCACGCGGCGACCGACGCACAAGGGGTTCGCGAGATACGGCGCACCGGGGTGTGCCAGGCTTACGAAAAGGAGTTCCTCCGTCGCGATGGGCACCGCGTTCCGGTGTTGATCGGTGCCGCCTTGCTGGACGGTTCACAAGAGACGGGGGTGGCCTACGTACTCGATCTGACCGAGCGCAAGCGCGCCGAGTTCGAGCGCCAGGCCCGCGAGACCGCGGAGGCGGCGTCGCGAGCGAAAGGCGAGTTTTTGGCCAGCGTGAGTCACGAGATTCGCACGCCCATGAACGCCATCATGGGCATGTCGTACCTGGCCATGCAAGGCACGCTCGATCCGCAGCAGCGCAAGTACATCCAGACCGTTCACCATTCGGCTGAGTCCTTGCTGAGCATCATCAACGACATCCTGGACTTCTCCAAGATCGAGGCGGGCCGGCTCGACATGGAGTGCATCGAGTTCAACCTGTCCGAGGTGATGGAAAGCCTGGTGAGCCTTGTCGGCATGAAGGCGCAGGAGAAGCAGCTCGAGCTGGTCTTCGAACAATCGCCGCACGTGCCTGTCGAGCTGGTGGGCGACCCCTCGCGCTTGCGGCAGGTGCTGCTCAACCTCGTCAACAACGCGATCAAGTTCACTGAGCGGGGCGACATTGTTGTCGGAGTTGAAACCGTTCACCGTAGCGGCAGCGACGTGACGCTGCGGTTTGAGGTGCGTGACACGGGTATTGGCATGACGGCGCAGCAGCAGCGCCAGTTGTTCCAGCCGTTTTCGCAAGCCGATGCCTCCATCAGCCGGCGCTACGGCGGCACCGGCCTGGGGCTGGCGATCTCACGGCGCCTGGTGCAGTTGATGGGCGGCGAGATCGACGTGGAGAGCGAGCCGGGCGTTGGCAGCCGATTCCACTTCACGGCGCAACTGCGGCTGCAGCCGCAGGGGGACCGGGTGCTGAAGCTGGAAGACGATGTGCTGAAGGGCGCGCGCATCCTGGTGGTGGACGACAACGCCAGCGCCCGTGGGGCCTTGGTGGGCATGTTGGGCGATTTCAACTGCCGCTGCGATGGCGCCGCGTCGGGAGGCGAGGCATTGGAAATGATGACGTTGGCAGTCTTCCGCAATGACGCCTACGACGCGGTCCTGATTGACCGGAAAATGCCGCAGACGGACGGCATCGAGTGTGCGCGCGCCATCGCGTCCTCGCAGCGTTTGCGGCACACAGCGACCGTGTTGATGACCGCGGCTTTCGACCACGACAACTTGAAGCAGCAGCTGGACGAACGCAAGATGACGGTCAGCGCGCTGCTGGCGAAACCGGTGAGCCCCGCCAGCCTGCTTGACACGTGTCGCGCGGCGCTGGGCGGAGGCGGGCAGGCGCGAACCACGAGGCGTGAAGAATCGATGAAGGAGCACCAGACGATCCTGAAAGGCGCGCGCATCCTGCTGGTGGAAGACAACGCCATCAACCAGGAGATTGCCAGCGACGTGCTGAGTCGCGCGGGGATCAGTGTCACGGTTGCCGGCGATGGTCAGCAGGCCGTCGATCTGCTGATGCACGAGAGCTTCGACGGCGTGTTGATGGACTGCCAGATGCCGGTCATGGACGGCTACACCGCAACAAGAATCCTACGACAGCAGGAGCGGCTTCGCGACCTGAGCATCATCGCGATGACGGCCAGCGCCATGGCCGGCGACCGCGACAAGGCCATCGCAGCCGGCATGAACGATCACATCACCAAGCCGCTCAAAGTCGACACCCTGTTCGCCACGCTGGTTCGATGGATCCGTCCCGCAGCCGCCGCCGTCACACACGCGCCCGGCGCGGCCGCGGATTCTCTAGAAAGCCTTCCGGGGATTGATCCGGCCACCTGGCGTGACAGCGGGATGGGCGACAACGCGCTGTACCTGCGAATGCTGAAGCGGTTTC
>DASTGE010000663.1:0-4085 GCA_035719405.1 Burkholderiaceae bacterium | reverse complement strand
TTTGGATGGGGACGCATTGTGCATCGAGTCAGGGGGACTAAACGATTACTTCAAGGGTGGGTGTGCGCGCGGTTAATTCGCCTCAGGAATCAGGAGGCATGCGATCGAGCCGGAACGAGCCGCAGCAAGTCCCTCCGACTGCTTGCGGAAAATTGCCAGAGCGTATTACGCGCCGCCTTGGCCCGCTGCGTGACCGCGAAGGCTTTCGCGCTAAAACGAAGACTTCAGAGCAGAACAGGCTACGGCGCCCGCCCGCGCGTCATTCCGGCGACACTTGGAATCGCATCGATGATGCGGGCCCCGGGCGCCCGGTATTGATTTCCGCGTTGCCTCAAAGAGCCTCAAAGCCTCGCGAGAAACACCCGACGCACCGATGAGACTTGGTTCGATCGTATGCACGAACCAGTCTGCATGGCCTCTGAGAAAGTGGGCGTGCAGGTTGACCAGTTGCCCGTATCGTCCGGCGAACGTCGCAGTCACCTCGTTGACGCGCCGATGGTTGGCGCGGGCAACGCGGGCTCCCACCGGGAGGAAATTACCTGGATCGTCTCCGAAAGTGGGATCGTAGACGTTGCCGAGCAGCACAGGCCGGATCGGCAATGAACGCACGGCAATGGCTCGGGAGAATGCCCCTTGGGAATTACAGCGGCCGGCCACTCAGGCGCGCGACCGAAATCCCCGGATCAACCTGACATCACTGACGAACCATCCTCTGGCAAATGCATCCGGGACTGCTTCTCGCGATACATCGCGGCGGCCGCTTCCTTCAACAGCAGACCCGTATTTCCGGTCCCGGTGTACAAAGCCGCCCCGATACTGGCTCGCAGACACACGGTCGTCAGGTTGCCCAAGTCCTCAGGAGGTGCGAGGGCCGCGTGAATCTTGCCGACCAGGGCCTGCGCCTCCGCCTCCGTGCCAATGCCCCCGGCAAGTACCAGAAATTCATCGGCCCCCATGCGAGCCAGCATGTCGGAACGCCTGAGACAGCTTTGCACCCGCCACGCAAAGGCCTTCAGTGCCTGGTCACCCGCCTCGTGTCCGTGGACATCATTGATCTGCTTGAAGCCGTCGAGGTCCATGTGGAGCACCGCCAGGGAATGGACATGTCGCTGCGCCCTCGACAGCGCGCGATCGGCCTCTTCGATGAATGCAGCCCGATTCGGCAAGCCGGTAAGGACATCTCGCATGGCCATGTCTCGCAGGCGCTGTTCGAGTCGCTTGCGGTCTCCGATATCGTGGCACACGACAAGGAATTCCAATCCGAGAGGCGTTGGGACGCCACTGCAGCACAACTCGACAAGGATCGGTGCCTCCTGCCGTCGCAGCGCGTGCATCTCGATCCGTTGTCCGATCAGGTCGTGGTCCCGTGCTTGGCTTGCGCGCAACAGGATCAGACGGTGCTCCTCGATGGCTGCCGGCGGCAGGACCAGGGAGAAGAAGTCCTGTCCTTTCACCTCTTTGAAGGTCCAGCCGAACAGACTCGTGGCCGCGCTGTTCCAAGCCTTGATCGCTCCCGCTTCATCGAGAGAGATCACGCTGTCGGTGGCATTCTCCAGAAGTGTCCGCAGGCGGGCCTCGCTGGCCTCCATCCGGATCCGGCTCTCTTGCAGGTCAGCCTGCAGCTTGGAAATTTGGTCGACAGGCGTCATTCGCAGGGCTACAGGCGTGCTTGCTCTGAAGCCACTGTACGTACTTGCGTTTACCTGTCAGCCTTTGAAAAGCAGGGCGAATTTCGCCCAAACAATACGGAAAGCGCTCAAAAGAGATCGCTTGAAGGACGCAGCGCGACGCTTGCCTCAAGCCTCCTGCCGCGTCCTCCTCTCCCCCCATTTGCGCATCTGCGCCTCGCGCTGCGAGAGCCAGGTGCCGCCCGCACCGCAAACCGCGATGAGGAGGATGCCCGCAGTCGACCACGCGTCGGGCACGTAGGAGAACACCAGCCATCCGCCGAGTGTGGCAAACGCGATCTGCAGATACAGGTAGGGCGTGAGCACGGCCACCGGCGCCCGCACATAGGCATGAATGAGCAGGAAATGCCCGAGGGTGCCGAGCACTCCGAGCAGCACGAGCGAGGCCCACATCGCAGGGGACAACGTCTGCCAAGCCCACGGCAGCGCCACGCCGGACAGCAGCGCGCCGACCACGCCTGTGTAAAACTGCATGGTGCCGGCGTCCTCCATCTTCGCCAGTCGGCTCGTCACCCATTGGTAGCCCGTGTTCGCCGCTACGATGGCCAGTGGCAGCAGCGCGGCGCCATTGAATTGATCGCTGTCGGGCCGGATCACCATCATTGCGCCGGCAAAGCCGCCGAACACGAGAAGCCAGCGCAAAGGCGGCACTCGCTCACCCCGCGAGGCGAGCAGCGTGAGCACCAGCGGCGTGATCAGCACGATGGCGGTGAACTCGCCGACGGGCATGACACGAACCGCATAGAACGCGCTCAGGCTGCAAAGCAACAGCAACGCACCCCGGGCAGCATGAAGCCACGGATGGGTCGTCTTGAACAGATCGCGTCCGCGACGCGGGCCGAGCGTGGCGGCAACTGCCGCGACCTGGAACAGGTTGCGCGACCAGACGGCCATCAGTGCGGGAACCGTCAGCGAGACGGCCTTGGTGGTGGTGTCCATCGCGGCAAAGCAGGCGACGGCAGCGGCAAGAAAGGCAATACCCGTGGATACCCTCATTGACAGCATTATGGCGCCGACTCCCTTTTCAGACGGGCACGATCGGACTCTCGCTACCAGAAATGACTTAGGGACACCGATTTAGCTTCTACCTCCCTACCAGCTCCCTCAGCCGCTCGCGCGCCCCCTGGCGCACCGTGCCCGCAACGCAAACGGTGGCCCCGGCCGTCAGCATCTTCCCGAATGCCTCGCGCACCTGCTCCGCGGATACGGCAAGAAAGCGTTCGGTCAGCGCCTCGCGCGAACGGAGGTTGCCGTGGACGAGCAGATCCTGCGCCGCCTCCTCGAGCTGACGGAAGGGCTGCTCCTGCGCCCGCAGGGCCTTGACGGTGATCTGGTTGCGCGCACGCTCCAGATCCACCGGCCGGATCGCTTCGGCCTGCACGCGCAACAGGCGCATCACCTCGGCCACGTACTCGTCGAGATGCTCAGGGGCGGTCGATGCCTCGACCACGAACTGCCCGCACCAGGGCAGCACATCGGCCGAGCATGCGGCGTAGTAGACCAACCCTCGCCGCTCGCGGACCTCGTCCATCAGTGGCGAACTCATGCCCTCGCCGAAGAGCGCAGCGGCGACCACGCTGGTAGGATCATCGTCTCGCAACGAGGGAATCGGAAAGCCGAGCACGACATGCGTCTGGCTGCTGCCCGACTGCCGCCGCGTGCGCACATCGCCTTGATACGACGGCGGCTGAACCACGTTTTCGCTGCCTGCCGGCATCGAGCCGAACGCCGCCTCGACCTCCGCGGTGAAGGACTCAGGGTTGACGTCGCCCGCCAGGCCGACCACCACGTTGGCCCCGGTGTAATGCCGCCCCACATAATCAAGCAAGTCTTGTCGAGAGAAGCGCTGAATGTTGACGCGGTTGCCGATCACAGGTTGGGCCACGGGGTGAAGGCCGAAGCAGGCACTGTCGAACAGCTTGAAGGCCGTCGAGAGGGCGTCATCCTCGTCCTCGATGTACTCGTGAAGAATCACCTGACGCTCGCGCTCCAGTTCAGGCTCCGGAAACGTGCTGTGGCGAACGATGTCGGCCAGCATCTGCACGAAGCGGCCGGCATCACCGGCCATGCCTCGCATGTGGTAAGCGGTGTGGTCCTTGTCGGTGTAGGCGTTGACCTCCGCGCCCAGGCGCTCGGCGTCCAGGTTGATGCGCTGGCAGTCGCGCTCGTGCGTGCCCTTGAAAGCCATGTGCTCCACAAAGTGGCTGATGCCGTTGAGGCGTTTGCCCTCGTGCGCGCTGCCCGCTCGCACGAAGACGCCGACTGTGGCGCTGGCCAGGTACGGCAAGTGGACGGCGACCACGCGCACGCCATTGCCCAACACTGCCAGCGAGGTGTGAGAATCCCGCATCGGGTCATCTTAAAGGCGACACGGAATAACTCCCCGCACATCCGACA
>DASTGE010000662.1:0-10978 GCA_035719405.1 Burkholderiaceae bacterium | reverse complement strand
TTCATTGAAAACTCCCTTTATGTATGAAACTCGATTGCGCAAATGAACTACTGGTTCGACCACCACCCGGCCTGCATGCCTTTTTCGGTGATCGTTCTCACTGCCAGCTGGACCGCCTGTTGCAAGGCAATGCCAGAAGGTTCGTTGGCGGTGGCACCTGCCTCGGCGCTGGCCGTGTCCACCCCGATGATTCGAAGCACATGCCCGTTCAGCTGCAGCGATTCGACGCTCTTCTGCACGAGCACTTCGTTGAGCACCTCGCCCGACTTGGTCGACACGACTCGAAGGCTGAAGGTGAACGAGTCGGACACGCGCTGATGCGCAAGCCCGATGGCGTTGACGGCAATGCCGCCTGCGACCTGCGATACCGTCCGGTCGTAGCTGACGATCTGCCCGAGCATCAGCACGTCGGCGATCAGCATGTTGCCCACCAGCGAGCGAGTCTTGTCGCCCAGCATCACAGCAGCAAGCTGGCGCTCTTTCAGGATGTCGTCCACGCGCGCGCGCTCCAGAACGCGGTAATGGGGCAAAGCCCGCATTGCCGCCATCAGGAACGGTGCGCAGTCCTGGGGCACGGCCGATGAGAAATCGGCAACACCCGGCGGCCCCTTGCGCTTCTGACCCGTAGAATCGATGCAGCCATAGATGCCAACGTTCATCGGCCGGCCATTCGCCGGTTGGGGTATCAGGTCTTCCGATGAGCGCGCTGTCGGCAGTGCTTGCACGACCTGAGGAGGCGCCGGGTCTACCGTCAACACGGCACAGCCGGCCAGTGAAGCTGCGCACAACAGCGCCATTGCAATCCTGCGCATGACGGCTCAGGGTCCCGTGGGCAACTCAAGGGCGGTGTTGCCCGTCGGCGTGGCAATGACCACATGGACCGACGAAGGGCCGCGGGTGTACGAGATCTGGACGTCGCCCGCTTCGAACGAGCCCGCTTGCCCCGGCTGAAGGCTCGAGATGCGCTGATTGAGCTGCTGCGAAATGCTCGTGAACATCTGCGCCTGGAGGGCACTGGCAAAACGCGCAGCCGGGGAGTTGTTGATGGCCTGCTGCTCGGCGTTCTTCCGCGCCTGCTCGTCCGCGGCCGCCTTGGCGTCCTTCTGTTTGATCGCGCCGATGCGGTTGTTCTCGATCTGCAGAAGCGCCGAATTCGTACCGCCGATCAGCGGCGACTGCAGCGTGTAGGCCAACTCGGCCGACTGCGCCCCGGTCGCGTGCAGCAACGCGACGATCATTGATGCGATGGCGAGCACCTGCATCCTCTGGAGCCACTTCATGATCCGCCTTCCACCCTGATAGAAAGCGTCGAAACCGGGACGCGACTTCGCTTGGCGCAGGGATGCAGAGGAACGCAGGCGCAAGTTCGCGGCCTGTGTCCGTTTCGGCAACCCCGCTGTCGTAGGCCGTAGCCCTTAGACCGGAAGCTTTGCGTCCCCGCCTTTCGACGGGTTTGCCATTTGTCGTGCCGTCATCTTACGGTGCCGTCGCTTTGCCGAACGGTGAAACTGGCCCCGTTTCGACCGCCATTTCCGCCCTGTGCCCGCAAGTAGCGCGGCAAGCGGGGTAACGGACCTTCGGACTTGCAAGTGCGCCTGCTGCAGCCAGCGCGAGGTGGGCACAGCCTCTCACGCCTCTTGCCTTCAACCGCTCTTGCACACCTCGCCCTTGAGAAAGGGCTGCGCCTTCCAGGCACCGGCGACTGCATCGTCCAATCGCTCCAGGGTGATGACGCACTGACGGGCCAGTGTGTCGAAGCGAAAATCGACGTGGTACTGACGGCCCGGGAGCAAGTCGAAGCCGCCGCCGACGCCGCAATTCGAAAGGCCGATGCCGGCAATGAAACCGAGCACGTAGCTGCTGTCTGACATCGCGTCGCCGGAGTCGCGCCAGCCCTCCGCTTGGTCGACGTCAGCAACCTCGTGTCGCACTTCGGCTCACGCCCCCCTCTCACACTCGCGCCTCATCATGGTTAGGATGCCGTGCCTTCAACCCATGAGAGGAGCCATGATGAATCGATTCATGCGTACCACCGCACTCGTCCTGACCGTCGCCGTGAGCAATGCAGCGATGTTGAGCAGCGCGCATGCAGCGCTTGTGTCCACGGAGCAGGTCGTCGCCGCGCAGCGCGCGCCATCCACCGCCCACGCACGGCTGAACGCTGCGCTCGACCGCGCGGACCTCCAGGCCGCTCTGCAGCAGCGGGGCGTATCCATCGACCACGCGCGCGCCCGAGTGGCGGCACTGAGCGACGCCGAGGCTGCACAGCTGGCGGACCAAATCGATCAGGCACCTGCTGCCGGCAGCGATGTCCTGGGCGTGCTGCTCTTCGTCTTCCTCCTGCTGCTGGTGACTGACATCCTCGGCTTGACCAAGGTGTTTCCGTTCACACGCCCTGTGCGTTGAGGCCGGGCCTATGGTCCGCTGCGGTTCGGGAGCGCGGACCATAGCCAACCTCGCGCCAGCACCTGCATCTCCTTTCCCTGCCTCATTTTTGAGTACTGGGCGGGAGTGATGCGCGCGAGGCCTTTGCGATGATGAGCCATTGAAATGCCACTTGCCCGCCCTACCCCGCCCTACCGTGTATGCCGGGTTGCGTCGCTTGCTGGTCACCCGGCCAAGGCGCACCGCGCCCTCTTCCAATTTTCCTGGCCAATTCTTGACGGATTCATGAGCCGGCACATTACCCTGCTATTGCTACGGGTCAATTCACAAACCTTATTTACGTCACCGCAGGCGAAGCGCATTACCCAATCATCCCGGCTTGCATTCTTCAAGGGGAAACACTGCGCACGCTTGCCTCCGGTCAGCGTGACCAAGCAAACCCGAGGCGTTCTCACGTTCAGTCTGTCGACAGGCGCGGGCATTCCCACTCGAGCAGTTCCGCCAAGCGGATGGTGACCCACCCCGCCTCTACCGCATTGACCCCGGCGCCCGCTGACAACAGGCCGAGATGGATTCGCACAAGGACATCGGCCTCCATGATTCCCAACTCCCACTTCTTGCTCTTCGCGTGGTCCGTGAGCATTGCAGCAAGGTCTTCGCAGAACTCGTAGCGCTGCAGGATGTGCTCGCGCGGCACATTTGGCTTGATGCGGCCCGGCTCGACGAACAGAGCCAGAAATGAAGGAGGGACGACTACATGGCTTTCGTCTGACATACCGTGGCATCCCTTTGCGTCATGCTCGTGCCGTGGGAATTTCCTGAAGCCGTGTCGCGGGAACACCCGAACGACTGCGCGCTCTCCGCGTGGGGACGAGGGCCGCCGAGGGACCCATCGGTCTCACCACTGGACATATCCACAGTATAACGATAAGGTACGCCAACGCCGTCCGGGGCTTGACCCGGGCCCTGTTGGATTCACCGCCATGAGCAAAGAGGTGTCGATGATTCGCGACCTGCGCCAACACTACCGCCCTGCACCATCGCGTTCCGTTCCCGCCTGGATTCGAACGCTCTGGCGCTGGCTTTAAAGGCCTCGCAACGCCGCCTGACCCGGCTCAGACCTTGCCCTTCCAGGGCACCAGCACCTTCTCGAGATGGCGCATCAGCATGTCGAAGGCAAAGGCGAAGAGCCCGATGACAATGATGCCCATGATGACGACGTCGCTCGCCAGGAATTCGGCGGCGTTGAGCACCATGAACCCAAGGCCTTTTGTGGAGGCCACCATCTCGCCGGCCACCAGCGTGGTCCAGCCCACGCCGATGCCGATGCGCATGCCGGTGAAGATCTCGGGCAGTGCCGACTTGAGGATCACATGGCGTATCACCTGCAGCCGCGTCGCGCCCATCGAGTAAGCGGCATGGATCTGCTCGATCGACACCGAGCGCACGCCGGCGCGCGCCGAGATCGCCATGGGCGCGAAGATGGCGAGGAAGATCAGGTAGACCTTGGCGAACTCGCCGATGCCGAACCAGATGATGACCATCGGCAGGTAGGCCAGCGGCGGCAGCGGACGGTAGAACTCGATCGGTGGGTCGAACACGCCGCGTGCGACACGGCTCACGCCCATCAGCACGCCGATCGGAATGGCCGTCACGCACGCGAGCGCGAAGGCGCCGAAGACGCGTGAGAGGCTCGTCATCGTGTGCTCGGCCAGGGTCGCCCCGGCAAAGCCCTCGGTGGCCACCTGTACGAACTTGGCGAACACCGCCTGCGGCGAGGGCAGGAAGATCGGCTTGACCAGTCCCGAATTGCTCACGACGACCCACAGCAGCAGCAGGACGGCCACTGTCGAGGTCGCGATGGCGGCCGAGCTGCCCTGACCGGGAGCGCCGAAATGCTCGCCCGGCTTCGCCGCGCGCTTGGCGAAGAGCCGATGAAAGAAGCCGGTCGGCCGCGACACTGGCACGGGCAGCGCGATCGCGCCCCGCTGCGAGCGCTTGACGGACAGACCCAGGACTCGGAACAGCTCAGACATGGCAAACCTCCTGCTGGGCCTCGGCGGCACGCTCGTCGCCATAGATGATGCCGAGCACCTGCTCGCGCATGCGGATGAAGTCCGGGCTCGACTTGACAGCCCGCGCGTCGCGCGTGGCGAGGAAGCGCTTGTTGAAGTCGAGCTCGTAGCGGTGAGTGATGCGTCCAGGACGCGGCGACATCACGATCAGGCGGCTGGCGAGAAAGAGCGCCTCCTCCACACTATGGGTGATGAAGAAGAACATCTTCTGCGTCTTCTGCCACACCTCGAGCAGCAGTTCCTGGATGGTCTCGCGCGTGAGCGCGTCCAGCGCGGCCATCGGCTCGTCCATGAGCAGCATGGCCGGGTTGCAGGTGAGCGCGCGGGCGATCCCGACACGCTGCTGCATGCCGCCCGAGAGCTGATAGATCATGTGGTCATGGAAGTCCTGCAGGCCCACGAGGGCGAGGTTCTTCGCCGCACGCTCGCGCCGTTCGGACCTGGGTACGCCCTGCAGCTTGAGGCCGAACTCTGTGTTCTCCATCACCGAGAGCCAGGGCAGCAGCGCGTGCTTCTGGAACACGACGCCACGGTCCGAGCCCGGTCCCTGGATGGCGCGGCCGCCGAGCAGCATCTCGCCTGATGAAGGGCTGATGAAGCCGGCCATCAGGCTCAACAGCGTGGTCTTGCCGCAGCCCGAGGCCCCGAGCGCGACGACGAAGTCGCCGCGCTCGATCGTGAGATCGATGTGGTCGAGTGCGTGCACCTGCTCGCTGCGTGTGCGGCCGGGGTAACGCACGCTCACGTCCTTGATCTGAAGTTGTTCCATTGCCATCGTGGGCTCCTTGGCGCCGGTGGTTTACTTGGACTTGAGCGCGAGCGCGCCCTCGACGTACTGAGCGGTGACGAAGCGGCCGTAGTCGGGCGCGACCGCGTCGATGCGCCTCTGCTGGAGAAGGAAGTCGGCCGTCGCCTTCAGGGCCTTCACGGCGCCACCGTTCGCGCCCAGCCACGCGGTCGACGCCTGCTGCTCGGCGCTCGGGTACGCATAGAGCTTCATCGCATCGGCGATCTCCTGCGGCTGGCCGCCGATCTTGGCCGCGATGGCCTTGGCCTGCGGCGAGGTCGGGCCCCAGGCACCTGGATTGGCCCGATAGGCGGCGTCGACATCGGCGATGGCCTTGATGAAGCGAACCATGAAGTCGCCGTGCGCGCTCGCCCATGCGCGGTTTGCAGCGATGCCGTCGAAGGTGGCCTTGCCCTTCCTGCTCAGTTCCCCCGAGGTAATGAGCACTTTCCCGCTCTGCTTGATGCGCGCGAGCGCCGGGTCCCACACGTAGGCGGCGTCGATGTCACCACGCTCCCAGGCCGCGGCGATCTGGTTGGGCTGCATGTTGAGGATCTGCAACTCGGTCGGCTTGATGCCCCACTGCTCGAGCGCGAACATCGTGTGAAAGTGCGTCGTTGACACGAACGGCACTGCGAGCTTCTTGCCACGCAGATCGGCCGGTTTGGTGATGCCCGACCCGTTGCGCACGACCATCGCCTCGGCCTCGTTGATGTCGTCGAGGATCCACACCAACTGCAGATCGACGCCGCGACTCACGGCGGCGGTGAGCGGGCTCGAGCCGATCACGCCCAATTGCACATCGCCCGAAGCCATTGCCGTGGCGACCTTGGCCCCCGAATCGAACTGTCGCCAGTTGATCTTGTAGCCGGTCGCCTTCTCGAGGGTTCCATCAGCGATGGCCGCGACCATGGGCGCGGCAATCTGCTGATAGGCGACAGTGACTTCCCGGGTCTCGGCCTGCGCCGACACGGCGGCGACCAGGCCGAGCGCCAGCCAAGCGCGGCGGATGAGTCGGATGAAGCGATGCATGTGTGTCTCCGTTGACTGCTGGGGCGACGCACGAGGAGCGTCGGAGTGACCTGCTTGCGCCGGGGTCGGCCGCATGCTCGGCGTGGGACCAAGTGTCGAAGTCGCTCCCCGCGGCCAGTAGTGCCAGATTCCGCCAATCTCTGATGCCACACAAGTGCCCGCAGGCATCCGGCAGAGAGAAGGCCCGGGCGCGCGTCGGAGCGATCAGGGAAATCCATGAGGCCGGCGATGACGCGGCCCACTGCACGCCACAATCGGCGGGAGGTGACATGCGATGGCCCAAAAGTTGAACGCGGCGATGTGGAAGCAGTTGCTGCAGCGTTCGGCGCGCGAGAACATGAGCCTGCAGGGCCAGATTCGGGAAATGCTGGTGGGCGCGATCCTCGATGGCCAGGTGCCGCCCGGCGTGCCGCTGCCTTCCAGCCGCGAGATGGCCGAGCAGCTCGGCGTGGCGCGCAACACGGTGGTGCTCGCCTACCAGCAGCTTTCCGACGAAGGCTACCTCGTCTCGCGCGAGCGCAGTGGCCACTTCGTCAATGCCGAGATGCTGGCCGGCAGGTTGCGCGCGGCGCCGAAGGCGGAGCCCGGGAGCGACGATGCCACTGCGACAGGCCCCGACTGGTCACGCCGCCTCAGGCTGCGGCCCACGCAACAGCGCAGCATCGTGAAGCCCGCCGACTGGCAGAAATACCCGTACCCGTTTCTCTACGGCCAATTCGATGCGAGCCTCTTTCCCACGGCCGACTGGCGCGAGTGCTGCATCAAGGCGCTTTCGGTGCTCGACATCCGCGACTGGGCGCCCGACCTCATCACGCGCGACGACGACTCGCTGGTGCAGCAGATCCGCACCCGCGTCCTGCCGCGTCGGGGCGTGTGGGCCGCCGCCGATGAGGTGGTCGTCACCATGGGCGCGCAGCACGCCCTCTACCTGGTGGCCGATCTGCTCATGAGCGCGCGGGTGCGCGTGGGCATCGAAGACCCGGGCTACCCCGATGCACGCAACATCTTCGTCAGCCGTGACGCGCAATTGCGCGCGCTGCGGGTCGACCTGGAGGGCCTGGTGGTCGACGAGCAGCTGCACGACCTCGACCTCGTCTACGCCACCCCCAGCCATCAGTGTCCTACCGGCGTCACCATGCCGCTGGCGCGCCGCGAGGCCCTGCTCGCGATGGCCGAGGCGCGCGACTTCGTCGTCATCGAGGACGACTACGAGAGCGAGAACCGCTTTGACGGCGAGCCCACACCGGCGCTCAAGAGCCTGGACCGCAGCAATCGCGTCATCTACATCGGCAGTCTCTCCAAGACGCTCGCGCCCGGGCTTCGGCTGGGCTACGTGGTGGCGCCGCGCGAGTTGATCGCCGAGTTGCGTGCGCTGCGGCGCCTGATGCTGCGCCACCCCGTCACGTACATCCAGCGCGCCTTCGCCCTCTTCCTTTCGCTCAGTCACCACGATGCGCTGCTGCGACGGCTCGCCGCCGCGCAGCGCGAGCGTGCCGGCCTGCTGATCGAGGCAATGGCAAGACAGCTGCCGCAGTGCGAGGTCACCCCGATCTCAGGCGGCGCCTCGTGCTGGGTGCGCCTGCCGATGGGCATGACTGCCGCCGAGGTCTCCGAGCGCGCCAAGGAACACGGCGTGCTGGTCGAGCCGGGCGATGTCTTCTTCATGAACCAGCCGGCGCCGGCGCCGCACATCCGGCTCGGCTTTTCGGCAACCCCGCACACCGCCATCGAACCGGGCGTCGGTGAGCTTGCGAAGGTGTTGGCGGCGTTGAGTCATTGAGAGAGTCATTGAGAGAGTCATTGAGCGTTGCAGCTCATCTGCGTGGCGCGCCGGCCGCTGGTCCCACGGATTGCATCCATCTGGCGCTAGTGCCGTGGAAAGCCCGCCTCTAGCCTCTTGGTCATCCGGCGTGGTCCCACGCCCTTTGCCGTCGAGGCGGCACGAACCGAGGAGACTTCGATGCATCACCGTCCGGGCCCGATCACGGCCGAGACCCTCCAGGCCTTCACCGACGCCTGGAACCGTCACGACATCGACGCACTGATGTCGTTCATGACCGACGACTGCGTCTTCCAGAGCGCCGCCGGGCCGCTCGCTTGCGGCGCGAGGCATCAAGGGCGCGAGGCCGTGCGCGCCGCCTTCTCGCAGGCCTGGGCGATCTTCCCCGACGCGCAATGGCGCAACGGGCATCACTGGGTCGACGGCGATCACGGCGTCTCGCAATGGACCTTCACCGGCACCAAGGCAGACGGCACCCGCATCGAGGCCGAGGGCGTGGACCTCTTCACCTTCCGCGACGGCCGCATTGCCGTGAAGAACGCGTTCCGCAAGGACCGTCCGCCGCTCGCGGAGTGAGCGCCATGGACACCTGGATGACCCGCACCCCCGTCGGACTGAGGAGAGCCGCCATGGACATGACCCCGCCCCCCGTCAGCCGCTTGCGCGGCTTCGACCCCACCTACGACCCGCTGGTGGCCCGCACCCCCGGCCACGGGCACGACTATGCGCCGACCTACTGGGTCGGCACCGCCGGTACGCCGCCGCAGGACGATGGTCCGCTGCGGCAGGACATCGACACCGACGTGGTGATCGTCGGCTCGGGCTTTACCGGCCTCGCGACTGCGCTCTTCCTTGCCCGCGAGCACGGCATCCGCGCCACGGTGCTGGAAGCCAACCAGAGCGTGTGGGGCTGCACCAGCCGCAACGGCGGTCAGGGTCAGAACGCGAGCGGCCGCCTGTACCGCTCGCAGTGGATCGAGCGTTGGGGCAAGGCCATGGCACTCAAGCTCGACGGCGAGATCCGCGCCGGCTACGAGACCTTCAAGAGCCTGGTCGCCGAATTCCCCTGCGACGCGCAGCACGGCGGCCACCTGTACGTCGCGCACCGCGAGAAGAAGATGGACTTCCTGCGCCGCGAGGCGCAGGTGATGCGCGAGGTGTTCGGCTACGACACGCGCATGCTGAGTGCCGGGGAGTTGCGCCGCGACTGGTTCCATGAGGCAGAGGCGTGCGGCGCGCTGCTGGAGCCCGACGGCATCGGCGTGCATCCGCTGAAGCTGGCGTTCGGCTATTTGCGCGCGGCGCGTGCTCTGGGGGTCAAGGTGCATCCGGCCACGCCCGTGCTCGGTGTGGAGACGAGAAACGGTGTTCACCACCTCAAGACGCCGGGCGGCACGGTGCGAACGCGTGCAGTCGGCTTTGCCACCGGGGGCTATACCTCCAACGGATTGCACCGCAGCCTCGACTCGAAAATCATGCCGGTGCTGTCGAACTCACTGGTGACGCGGCCGCTCACGCCGGAGGAAATAGCGGCGACGAACTTTCGTACGACGACCTTCGTCACCGACACGCGCACGCTGCGCTTTTACTATCGCAAGCTCCCCGACAACCGCCTGCAGATCGGCAGCCGCAGCGCGATCACGGGCGCCGATGCGCCCAATCCGCGCAACATGCAGATGCTGGTCGATGGACTGCACCGCAAGTTCCCGGCCTTGACCGGTATCGACATCGACTATTCCTGGTGGGGCTGGGTGGATGTGAGCCACGACATGATGCCGCGCGTCGCGCAGCCGGATCCCAGGCAGAGCGTGTTCTACGCGCTGGGCTATGGGGGCAATGGCGTGAGCTTTTCGGCACATGCCGGACGCCGCATGGCTGAGCGAATCGCGGGCAAGAAGAGTCCTGTCTTCGAGCTGCCCATCTATGACTCGCCGCTGCCCTACCCCAACGTGCTCAACCTGGTGGAGTCACGCGCCTTCGCGCCCTTCCGCCGTCTGGGACAGCGGGTGCTTTATCACTGGTATCACTTGCGGGACGAGCGGCTTTGATGGTGTAGCCCGCGGTGTCGCTCGGTGGGCAGTCTGGTGGTGATGCTTCGAGGGACGGGACCGGGTAGCATTGAGCCTCACTGCCCTTCAGGCACCTTCAGGCCCGGGATGCTGTGCATGAGCCTTGCCTTCCAATGCCACTGCAACACCGTGCAAGGCGAACTGCTGCGTCCGGACAAGTCGCTGCGAGCGGTGTGCTATTGCCAGGACTGCCAGACCTACGTCCATGCGCTTGGCGGTCCGGCACGAGTCCTCGACGAGCATGGTGGGACCGAGGTGGTGGCCACCCAAGCCCGATACATCCGCTTTACCGCCGGCACCGGCGCTCTGGCTTGCTTGAGCCTCACCGATCGAGGGCTCTTGCGCTGGTATGCGAGCTGCTGTCGCACACCGCTGGCGAACACGCCACGCGACATGCGCTTCCCATATGCGAGCGTACTTACCACCTGCCTCGTTTCCGGGGGCGCCCACGCCGAAGCGTTGCTCGGTCCAGTTCGCATGTGGGTGAACACCCGTCATGCAAAGGGAACGGTGCCGAAACCCGGAATCGGGCAGTGGCTGGCGCTCCTGCGCATCGCGCCGGGCCTGCTGTGGGCACGCCTTTGCGGAAGCTGGCGCTCCACGCCATTCTTCGACGTCGGGTGCAGTCGCCCGGTGATCGAGCCGTACGTGCTCACCGATGCCGAGCGCAGGCAGGCGAGGAGCATGGTTTGAGCAGTGGCCTTGCGATGATCAGATGGATTCAATTCAATTGACGCAAGAGGACCGGATCAAATGGGCAGGATGCAGGAAGGCCAACGAGTCGCCCTACGGCCACGCCCAGCGGTGCGCGTGCGCCAGCAGCCGCAGCAGCGGCTGCCACAACGGCAGG
>DASTGE010000661.1:0-7646 GCA_035719405.1 Burkholderiaceae bacterium | reverse complement strand
AAACAAAAAATTCTAGCGCAGGGGATGGAGATCTCCCTCATCAACCCGTCCGGCCCCTTCTCACCATCGTGCGCATGGCGGCGAGCGACACGCTGGTTTCGGCCTGAAGCGCAGGCCGCGGCGGTGGCCTGAAGGCGTGTCCGTAGACGATCTCGAAGCTCATCCCGATCCGGCCCCGCTCATCAGCGCGCGCGGCCAGCGCATCCAGCAAACGGCGGCGCCAACGCGAGGTGCGCAACCCGGCCATACGCCGGGGATCCACATTGCCGCCAAGGGTGCGAAGTTCGTCGAGCAACAGCTGTGCCGAAGGCCAGGTGAGCGTAAGCGTCTCCTGATCCATGACCGGATCGGCGAAGCCCGCATGCACGAGCATGTCGCCGAGGTCGTGCATGTCGATCAGCGGCGCCATGGGTGAAGGCCACCCGGCTGCAGCGTACAGTTCGCGCAACTCGGCGAGGGTACCGGGACCGAGCGTGGAAAACATCAGGAAGCCGTCAACGGCAAGCGCGCGATGCCATCGCGCCATCAGGGCCGTTGGATCCGGCTCCGCGTGCAGACCCATGTTGGCCCACAACAGTTCGCCCGCATGCTCGCCAAGCTGTTCGATGCGCACGATTTCGACGGACGGACCGCCCCAGCGCCGCGTCGACCACCATGGCATTCGACGAGCGCCGCGCGAGACTTCGAGCAACGCGTCGTCCGGCTCGACCACGATGCGCGCAGCCTGCGGATATGCCTTCGTCAGCACCTCCTCGCTTGCACCGAGGTGCCCCCACCATTCGATGACCCGGCGCGGCTGCACACGAATAACCGAAAGGCGCTCCGCCATGCGTCGCGCAACCTCCCGGTGGAGCCAGGGCGCCTCCCGCTGTGCAAGGCGGCGCAGGATCTTGCGAACTGCCTTCTCATCGAAGGTCCGTTGAGAAGGGCTCGTAGCGGGCTGCGGCATCGACGGGCAGTATATTGACGTGATGATCCCGAGCCGGCTGCGGCCACGCACATCCCCAACGCCACTGACATCATCCGCGTCCCGCAAACTGCCGCGATGGCCGGGGCTTTGCGCCGTGTGCAGGCAATGGACGCGGGGACGTGTGTGCGCGGCATGCATCAGCCGCTTTGCCGCGCCTGTACCCCGCTGCAATCAATGCGCCTTGCGGATGCCGGCAGGGGTGACCCGCTGCGGCCAGTGTCTCAAGCGGCCGCAGGCGCCGGTGCAGCGAAGCGTCGCAGCTCTCGACTATGGCTTCCCGTGGGACGGACTGGTCGCAGGGCTCAAGTTCCACGGCCAGATCGAGCTTGCGCCGACATTGGCGCGATTGCTGTCGGAGGCGGTGGTGTCAGCAGGCATCGAGCCCGCAGCGCGCCTGATCGTTCCCGTCCCTCTGTCGCAATTGCGCCTCCGCAAGCGCGGCTACAACCAGGCTTGGGAGCTGGCGCGGCGGATCGCTCGCTGGCACGGAGCGTCCGCCGACCCTCACCTGCTTCAACGCATCCGGGACACGGCGCACCAGCTCGAACTGCCGGAGGCGGATCGGGCGGCCAACGTGCGCGATGCGTTTCTCGTGGAGCCGCGACACGCTCAACGCGTGCGCGGACGCGACGTGGCGCTCGTGGATGACGTGATGACCACCGGAGCCACGACGTCCGAAGCTGCGCGAGCGCTGCTTGCCGCGGGCGCTACTCAGGTCGAGGTGTGGGTGCTCGCCCGTACGCCGACACCGGGCGGCTGACGCGATGTTCAATATCGTGCTCGTCCAGCCGGAGATCCCGCCCAACACCGGCAACATCATCCGGCTGGCCGCCAATACGGGATGTGCACTGCATCTCGTCGAGCCTCTGGGCTTTTCGATGGACGACAAGCTGCTCAAGCGCGCGGGCCTGGACTATCACGAATATGCCGCGGTCAGGCGGCATCGGTCGTGGGCGCAGTTGCTGGAGTCCGAGCAACCGCGCCCCGGGCGTTGCTTCGCGTTCACGACGCACGGAAGCCGACTGCTCGGTGACGTACGGTTCGAGGCGGAAGACTGGCTCGTGTTCGGAAGTGAAACCGCCGGACTTGCACCTGCCCTTCGCGATACCTTCTTTCCGCCCGCTCAGAGAGTGCGATTGCCGATGCGCGCGGGTCAGCGCAGTTTGAACCTCAGCAATGCCGTGGCGGTGACGGTATTCGAGGCCTGGCGGCAGAGCGGGTATCAGGGAGGCGGCTGAGGAGGCGACGGTCAATGTTCGCTCTTGGCCTCGCGTCGCATCAGCACGTCCACCGCATCGGCCGCGCTCATTCGGCCTTCGAGCACACCCACCACGACCTCGGTGATCGGCATCTCGACGTCCAGTTCCTTCGCGCGCTTCAGCACCACAGCCGCCGTGTGAACGCCTTCGGCGACATGCCCAAGCTCGTGCAGGATCTCGGGCAACGAACGTCCGGCCGCGAGCATCATCCCCACACGCCGGTTGCGCGACAACTCGCCTGTGGAAGTCAGAACCAGGTCACCCAGGCCCGACAACCCCATGAAGGTCTCGCTCCGACCGCCCAATGCTGCACCCAGCCGCGCCATTTCAGCCAAGCCCCGGGTGATGAGCGCCGCGCGGGCGTTGAGACCGAGCTCAAGGCCGTCTGCAATACCTGTGGCGATGGCCAGCACGTTCTTGACCGCCCCGCCGACCTCCACACCCACCACGTCTGTGGAACGGTACACACGCAGCCGATCGCCATGAAAGGCGGCGACGGCACGCTGGGAAAGGGTGTCGTCCTCGCTCGCGGCGACCAGCGCTGTCCGGCGCCCGAGGGCCACCTCCAGCGCAAAGCTCGGCCCCGACAACACGCCGCAATGCGCGCGCGGCCGCACCGTACGCGCGATCTCGTGCCCGAGCAAGCCGGTTCCGGCCTCGAAGCCCTTGCACAGCCAAAGTACGTCCGAGTCGTCCGGCACGGCCTTCAGCATCTCGCGCAGTCCGGCCATGGGGGTCGCGATCACAAGGAGGCTGCGGCGGTTTCGCTTGAGCGCGTCATGCAGGTCGTCGCTCAGTTCGAGCGAAGGCGGAAGCGTGACGCCCGCCAGGTAGCGCTCGTTGCAGCGCTCGGTGCGAAGCCTTTCGACCTGAGCGGCATCGCGTCCCCAAAGGAGAACAGAATTCCGCGCAGCGGCCTGTACGGCCAGTGCCGTACCCCAAGCGCCCGCGCCGAGGACGGTGACGTCCATCGCCCTCGCCCGTGCAGTTTCAGGCCCTTGCGGTGGAGCCGTTGCCGCCGCCAGCGGGCTTTTTCGCTTGTTGCTGCTGCTCTTGTTGCTGTTGCTGTTGCGCTTCGTACATCGCCTGGAAATTCACCTCGGCGAGCAGCACAGGCGGGAACCCCGCGCGCGTACAGATGTCGGAAATCATCGCGCGCAGGTAGGGATAGATCATCTGGGGACACGCGATGCCGATGATGGCCTGCAGCTGATCCTGCGGCACGTTGCGAATCTCGAAGATGCCGGCCTGCTTCGCCTCGACCAGGAACAGCGTCTTGTCGCTCACCTTGGTGGTGACCGTGGCAGTGACGGACACCTCGTACATGCTGTCGGTGACGGCCTCAGCCGCCACGCCGAGGTTGATCTCGACCTGAGGCTGCTGCTGCTCGAGCAGAATCATCGGCGAATTCGGCTGCTCCAGCGACAGATCCTTCAGGTAGATGCGTTGGATCTGGAATACGGGGTTTGCGTCTTGCTCGGCCATGCGTGTCTCGTCGTGGTTTGCCCGCGAACGACCGCGGGCGGCGGTGGATTATGTCAGTCGCCGCCCGTTGCACCCGTCCAATTGCAGCCGGATGGAAGTGGACTTGTGCGCTTTGTCCTGAATGCAGTCCTGAATGCTCAGGCGCCCTGCAGCAGCGGCAACAAGCCCCCGCGCTGGTCGAGTGCGATGAGGTCGTCACACCCACCCACATGAGTATCGCCGATGAAGATCTGCGGAACCGTCCGGCGGCCGGTGATCTGGATCATGGTGTCGCGCTCGTCGGGCTGCAGGTCGACACGGATCTCGTCGATCTGCTCAACGCCGCGTTGCTTCAGGAGCATCTTTGCGCGTTGGCAGTATGGGCACACCAGCGTGGTGTACATCTTCACTCGGGTTTTCATGAGCAGGATTGTTTCGCACTTGCGATTCCGGTGCCGGACCGGGGGGTTCTCACTCGCGCAGAGATCAGGCAGATTTCTCGACCGGCAGGTTCGCCGCGCGCCAGGCATTCAGCCCGCCGGCCACCGCATGCGCATTCTCGAAGCCCATTTTCTTGAGCACGCCCACAGCGCGGCTGGCACGACCTCCCGTAGCGCACAGCACGAGCAGCGGGAGGGATTTGTTGCTCGGAAGGTTCTTCGCGCTTTCAAGGCTTGCCAACGGAATGTTGCGCGCGCCCACAGCATGTCCGACTGCATATTCGCCGGGCTCGCTCACGTCGATCAGCACCGCCTTCTGTCGATTGATGAGCTGCACCGCCTCCTGCGTCGACACCCCGCCGCGTGCGGCGCGCGGGCCGAGCGAGATCCACAGCAAGCCGGCGCCTGAAACAACGGCAGCAAGCACGAGGAACCAATTGTCGAGCAGATACTTGAGCACGATGGGTAAAGGTAGCGAGTGCGCTTTTTGGCGAAGGCGCGGATTATAGAATTCGCTCCCCTTTTCCGCCCCTTGAAGCCACCATGCACACCCTCGTGCTGATCCGCCACGGTGAATCGACCTGGAACCTCGACAACCGTTTCACCGGGTGGACCGACGTCCCGCTCACCGACACCGGCATTGCGCAGGCGCGCGAGGCGGGCCGGCTGCTGAAGGAGAACGGCTACGACTTCGACATCGCCTACACCTCGGTGCTCAAGCGTGCCATCTGGACCTTGTGGCATTGCCTGGATGAACTCGACCGTACCTGGCTTCCCGTCGTCAACGACTGGCGACTCAACGAGCGCCACTATGGCGCGCTCCAGGGACTGAACAAGGCGGAGACGGCACGCAAGTTCGGCGACGAGCAGGTGCTGATATGGCGCCGCAGCTACGACGTTCCCCCGCCCGCACTGGCCGCCGACGATCCCCGCAGCGAACGCGGTGACCCCCGATATGCGAGTCTTCAGCCGGGCCAGCTGCCCCTCACCGAATGCCTGAAGGACACCGTGGCGCGCGTGCTCCCGTGCTGGGACGACACTATCGCTCCGGCCATCCGCTCCGGCCGGCGGGTGCTGATCTCGGCGCACGGCAACAGCATGCGGGCTCTGGTGAAGTACCTCGACGACATCAGCGACGACAAAATCGTCGGGCTTAACATTCCAAACGGGATTCCGTTGGTGTACGAGCTGGACGCCGGCCTCAAACCCTTGCGGCACCACTATCTCGGTGACCCGGAAGCCGCGGCAAAAGCCGCAGCGGCCGTGGCAGCACAAGGCAAGGCGTGATGAGCGTGCATGTGGTGCGCCTGGGCACGCCACGTGTGGCTGACGAAGGGCTGCGAATCGGAACTGTGCGCCGCCCGCCGCGCGGTGTGCCGAAGGCAGACTACGCGCGGCTCGACTACTACGATGTCTGGCTGCCCAACCTCGCCCCGAGTGCGGAGCTGATGGGTTGGCTCAAGGAAGAGCCGATCACGCCGCAGCGTTGGCGCGAGTTTGCGCGCCGCTACCACGCGGAGATGTCACATCCCGAAGCGCAGCACCTGCTCGAAACCCTTGCCGCGCTGTCGCATCGCACGAATTTCTCCGTAGGCTGCTACTGCGAGGACGAGGCGCACTGCCACCGCTCACTGCTGCGCCGGCTGTTCGAGCAACTCGGCGGGAAGCTGGCTTGAGGTCGTCAGACTCGTCATGATCTCCGCCCGGATCAGGGCCGCCACAGCACGCCGCTCGGCATGCCGGGTGCCGCGAGGGGGCAGGACGCCGACGTGGGCGCATAGGCCTTGCGCGCAAGCGATCCACCAGAGGCTTTGAACCAGCGTCGTCTCCCCGACATAGGGAGCCGCCGCACTGACCTCGCTTTGGTCGTCGGAAAAGCGCAGCGCGACCGCCTGCACAGGTACGGCAGTGGCAATAGCGGCTTGCAGGAGGTTGGCATGAAAGGGCAGGAGACTTTGCCCATCGCTGGTCGTGCCCTCGGGAAACACCGCGACCGTCTCGCCTGCCTTCAAGGCTTCGGCCATCTGGTGCACGACCCGCACTGCGTCCCGCTTGCGCTCGCGCTCGATAAAGAGCGTGCCGCCCGCGCCGACCAGTCGTCCGACAAGCGGCCAATGCTTCACGTCGGCCTTGGCGACGAAGCGCGCCTGCGGGCACACGGCGTGGATGGCGAGTATGTCAAGCCAGGAAACGTGGTTGGCCGCGAGCAGGACACCGCCTGGGTGGAAGCCGACACCGTCGACGCGCAGGCCCACGCCGAGCACGCGCAACATCCGGCCTGACCACCAGCGGATGCGTGCATGGCGGGCAGCCGCATCGAGCCGGTCAAACTGCAGCAGCACGATCGCCAGCCCGTGCAGCGTGTGGAGCACGGCCCACACGAGTCGCGCGAGGGCACGCAGTGAACGCATCGGGTGGGACCGCCGCGCGGGCGTTAACGCTCGATGGCCGGGTTGTGATACGCCACGGTTCCGGCAACGAGCGTGGTCTTGACCCGCCCGGGAAGCGCCATGCCCGTCAACTCATAGGCGAAGGGGGTGCTCTTGCCCTGGCTGTGCAGCTCGGCAGGCGTCACCGACCACTGCGCCTGCGGATCGAACACGCACACATCGGCCACGCCGCCTTCGACCAGACGCCCGGCACTGGAGACGAGCGACCCGAGCGAGTCGCCCAGAACGCGCACTGGATCGCTGGTCACTCGCGCCAAGGCCGTCGACAGGCTCACGCCGAGATCCTCACCCCATCGCAGCACAAGGCTGAGCAACAGCTCGAGCCCTGTCGCCCCGGGCTCGGCTTCCCCGAACGGCAGGTGCTTCAAATCCTCGTCCACCGGCGTGTGGTCGGACACAAGCGCGTCGATGGTTCCGTCGGCCAGGCCGGCGCGCAGCGCGTCGCGGTCGGCCTGCCTGCGCAAAGGGGGCGTGAGCCGCATCGCCGAGTTGAAGAAGCCGATATCGACGTCGGTGAGGTGCAGCGAGTTGATGCTGACATCGGCCGTGACCTTCAGCCCCTCGGCCTTGGCCCGCCTGAGCAGGGCGACGCCGTCCGCACTCGACAGTCGACACAAGTGCACCCGCGCTCCCGTCGCCCGCACCAGTTCGAAGATGGTGTAGAGCGCGATCGTCTCCGCGGCGACCGGCACGCCGGAAAGCCCGAGCCGCGTGGCGACACCACCGCTCGCCGCCACTCCCTTGCCCAACCACGAGTCCTGCGGCCTCAGCCATACGGTGTAGCCGTAGGTCGACGCATACTGCAAGGCACGCAGCAGCACCAGGGTATCGACGATCGGGGTATCGGCTTGCGAGAAGCCGACGCATCCGGCTTCCGTCAGCTCCGCCATCTCGGTCAGCACCTCGCCTGCAAGGCCGCGCGTGAGCGCGCCGAGCGGGAACAGACGGCACAGGCTCAACTTGCGTGCACGGAACTTCAGCATTTCGACCAGTCCCGGTTCGTCCAGTGCAGGGTCAGTGTCAGGCTGGCACACGAGACTGGTGACGCCGCCCGCAGCAGCTG
>DASTGE010000660.1:0-9355 GCA_035719405.1 Burkholderiaceae bacterium | reverse complement strand
TTCGGCGTGTCGTGGATGGTCAACGCCGCGCATTGAGCAAACGCCGAGAACCAGGAGGCATTGAGATGGCATCGAGGACGATTCTCGTCGCCCAGGGCGGAGGCCCGACGGCAGTGATCAACCAGTCGCTTGCCGGTGTCGTGCTGGAGGCGAGGCGTTTCGGAGGCATCGAGCGTGTGTACGGTGCGCGTCATGGCGTGCGCGGCATTGTCAACGAGGAATTCTGGGATCTCTCCCAGGAGACGACGCGCCACCTCGAACTCGTCGCCGACACGCCGGCCGCCGCACTGGGCTCGACGCGCGACAAGCCCGATCTCAAGTACTGCCAGGAAATCTTCAAGGTGCTCAAGGCGCACCAGATCGGGCAGTTCTTCTACATCGGGGGCAACGACTCCTCGGACACCGTTCGCATCGTGAGTCAGGAAGCCCGCAAGGCGAACTACGAGCTGCGCTGCATCCACATTCCGAAGACGATCGACAACGACCTGATGGGCAATGACCACACGCCCGGCTTTCCGTCGGCGGCGCGATTCGTCGTGCAGGCCTTCGCAGGAGCCAACCTCGACAACGCGGCGTTGCCAGGGGTCTATGTCGGCGTCGTCATGGGGCGCCATGCAGGCTTCCTCACGGCGGCGGCCGCACTGGCGCGGCAGTTCCCCGACGATGGTCCGCATCTGGTGTACCTGCCCGAGCGCACCTTCTCGATCGATGCATTCCTCAGCGACGTGAAGGCCGTGCACGAGCGCTTCGGCCGTTGCGTGGTCGCGGTCTCGGAAGGCATCCATGATGCCGATGGCACGCCCATCGCGAGCAAGCTGGCCAAGAGTGTCGAGCGCGACGCGCATGGCAACGTCCAGCTCTCCGGCACCGGCGCGCTGGCCGACCTGTTGTGCGACGAGATCAAGGACAAGCTGAAGATCAAGCGCGTGCGAGGAGACACCTTCGGCTATTTGCAGCGCTCCTTCCTCGGGTGTGTCTCGGATGTCGACCAGCGCGAGGCGCGCGAGGTCGGCGAGAAGGCGGTGCAGTACGCGATGTGGGGTGCTGGCGATGGATCGGTGGCCATCCGCCGCACCGGAGAGTACGCGGTGGCGTACGAGCTGCTGCCGCTCGAGGCTGTGGCCGCGAAGACCCGCGTGATGGACGACAGCTTCGTTGCCGACAGCGGCACCGACGTGACCGAGGCCTTCCGTCGCTACCTGCGGCCGCTGTTGGGTTCGCGCATGCCCGAGGCCGCACGCCTTCGCGGTGCTGCTGTGGCCAAGGTTCTGGGATAGGAGCGCTCCTTCTCCAATCGCCAGAAAAGGATCAGCGCTTCACGTCCACCACGGTGCGTCCGCGTACCTGCCCGTCGAGCAGCTTCGGGGCATGCGAGACCGCGTCGCTGAGGCCAATCTCCACCGCCATGCGCTCCAGCTTGTCGCGGTCGACGTGCCGCGCGATCAGGTCCCAGGCCTCGCGTCGCTGCTCATTCGGGATCATGACGCTGTTGATGCCGTAGAGCGTCACGCCGCGCAGGATGAAGGGCATCACCGTTGCCGGGAAGTCGCCGCCCTGAGCCAGTCCGCAGGCCGCGACTGCCCCGAACATTCGCGTCTGGGCGCAGGCGTTGACGAGGGTATGGCTGCCCACGGTGTCCACGACGCCGGCCCAACGCTCCGGCTGTAGTGGTTTGCCCGGCTTCATGAACTCGTCACGATGCACGATGCGCGTCGCGCCCACTGAATGCAGGTAATCAGACTCGTGGGGGCGCCCCGTCGAAGCGACGGCGTGGTAGCCCAACCCGCTCAACAGGGCGAGGGCGATGGATCCCACTCCGCCTGCTGCCCCGGTGACCAGGACTTCTCCATCACCGGGCTTGAGTCCATGCCGCTGCAGTGCCATCACGCACAAGGCGGCAGTAAAACCGGCTGTGGCCACAATCATTGATTGTCGCGTGCTGAAGCCTTCAGGCAGCTTCAGCAGCATCGCGGTTTCCACGCGGGCGAGTTGGGCAAGCCCACCCCAGCGGTTCTCGCCAAGCCCCCATCCGGTGACCACCACCCGGTCGCCCGGCTTGAAGCCGGGCGACCGGGTGGTCTCGACCACCCCCGCCAGGTCGATACCGGGCACCATTGGCCAAGTGCGCACGACCGCACCTCGCCCGGTGATGGCGAGGGCATCCTTGTAGTTCATCGCCGAGTACTCGATGCGCACGTCGACGTCGCCCGACGGCAGTTGCGATTCATCCAGCTCGGTCAGTTCCACGCAAGTGCGCTGCTGGTCATCGCGCGAGAGGAGAAGGGCTTTGAACATGATGACTCGCTCCGGCTGCGGCAGGGCTTGGAGGATAGCTCTGCAGCGCCCGGCGTGCCTTCACGGTCGCAAACGCTGGACCGCCCAGCCATGGGAAAGGGTCAGCGCAGCCCGACGCCCGATCTTGCGCGCTCGATGGCAGCGTGAGCGGCGTCCTGGCTCAGCTTGAAAATCGCCATCGCTTCCGACAGACGTTGGGCCTGCTGCTTCAAGCTCTCGGCCGCGGCGGCGCTTTGCTCGACGAGCGCCGCGTTCTGCTGCGTCACCCGGTCGAGTTGAGACACCGCGGTGCTCACCTGACCGATGCCGCTCGTCTGCTCGATCGTTGCGGAGCTGATCTCGCCGATGAGATCCGCCACGCGCTTGACCTGCAGCACGATGTCGTCCATGGTCGCTCCCGCGTCGCCGACCAACCTCGACCCGGCTTCGACCTTCTCGACGCTGTTGCCGATCAGCACCTTGATCTCGCGCGCTGCCTCGGCGCTGCGCTGGGCGAGATTGCGCACTTCTCCAGCCACCACCGCGAAGCCGCGTCCCTGCTCGCCGGCACGCGCAGCTTCCACCGACGCATTGAGCGCGAGGATGTTGGTCTGGAAGGCGATGCCGTCGATGACTCCGATGATGTCGGCGATCCGGCGCGAGCTGTTGGTGATGTCTCCCATCGTGGCGACCACCTGTCCCACGACCACGCCGCCCTTTTCCGCAGCGGCGCTGGCGGCCGAGGCCAGCTGAGTCGCCTGCCGTGCAGTGTCGGCGTTGTTCTTCACGGTGGCGTTCATCTCCTCCATCGAGGCCGCGGTCTGCTGCAGGCTGGAAGCCTGCTGCTCCGTGCGTTGCGACAGGTCTGCATTGCCTCCCGCGATCTGTGCCGACCCTGTGGCGATCGAATCGGAGGCATGGCGCACCTGGCCGACGACCCTGGCGAGGCTGCCCTGCATCTCGGCAAGCGATGCCATCACGCTGCCCGCCGGGGCGGAGTCAGCGCCGGCCAGTGGGCTCAGATCCCCTGACGCCACGCGCCGCGCAGCTTCGCTCAATGCCGCCGGCTCGCCCCCGAGAGCTTTGGTGAGGCTTCGCGTGATCGCGAGCGCAAGTCCGATCGCCACGCCGAGTCCGACGAGGCAGACCCCGATCAGGGTGGCCCGGTTGATCGTGTAGGCGGTGTTCGCATGCTTGACCTCGGCATCGGCCAGCCGGTTCAGGTGGTCCGTGTAGCCGTCAGTGGCTTTTGCAAGCGCTGCGAGCAGCGGACGGCCCTCCGCGTTCATCTTTGTGATTGCCTCGTCGCGCTTGTCTTGTTGAACCAAGTCGACAATGTTCAGGGCCGTGGGTGCGAAACGGGACTCCGCGCTTTCGATCTCCGAAAACAGCTTCTTTTCTTCTTCGCCGATTTGCGGCCCGGCGGTCAATGTCTTCAATGTTGCCAACTGCTCGGCAAGCCTTCGATGGGCAGCGGCGACTTCCGCCTTCTGCGCATCCCGATCCGCGGGGTTGTTTGCGAGGATCATATTGCCGCTCGAGAGCGCCCGCGAATCCGCTGCGGTATGGATGCGAGCGGCCAGCTGCATGCGTAAAGACGTCTGGGTCACGAATCCGACGAAGTCACTGTGGGCGCCACTCAATGCGACCAGCGCCAGGGCCGACACGATGGCTAGCACGGCGATGAGAACGGCAAAGGCCGAGAGCAGTCTGGCCCTTACCGTCGAGTTCTTGAGATTCATACCGATCCAGCTGACACAGGGGTGGTACAGCGGTATCGGTCGAACCAGCCGCGACTGAAGATCAGAATTGCACGGCGGTGCCTGGGATGGAGTTCTCCTGTGTGCCGGCTCGTGCGAAACCAGCGTGTCGTGCCGAGCAAAGGCGGGTGCGGCAGGCGGGCCGCCCCTCATCGCGGGTTCAAAGAGTCGGCGCATCGGGGCTGGGCGAAAATCGGGCCTTATGCCTATCTCATCCTGCCGCAACATCGTGATTGTGGGCGCCGGCTTCAGCGGTGCTGTCACGGCGATCAACCTCCTTCGTGCAAACCGCGGCGCGTCCTTGCGCGTGGTGCTCGTCAACCGTTCCGGTCGTACCGCCAGGGGCATCGCCTACGGAACGTCAAGCCCCGAGCATGTCCTCAATGTGCCCGCGGGCAACATGAGCGCACTGGCTGACGATGCCGACGATTTCGTTCGCTACTGCCGCTGGGCGAATCCGGACATCACGCCGGCCTCGTTCGTGTCGCGGCGACTGTACGGCAGCTACCTCGAAGCCCTGCTCGATGCGGCCGAGCACGGCGCGCACGCTTCGGCTTCGCTCGAGCGCGTGGTGGGCGAGGTGCGAAGTGTGCAGGTCGACGCCACCGGCAGCGGGGCTGTCGTGACGTTGGGCGACGGCGCGCAGTTGCAGGCCGACAAGGTGGTGCTCGCATTCGGGCATTTCGAGCCGCGCGATCCGGTGATGCACGAGATGGCCTTCTACCGCAGCCCCCGCTATGTTCGCGACCCCTGGGCAGCGGGCGCACTCGATGGGGTGGGGCCGGACAAGCCGGTGCTGCTGCTCGGTTCGGGCCTCACCGCTGTCGACGTGGCACTCAGCCTGTCGCGCAAAGGCCGAGGCGCGCCTATGTGGTCGGTGTCGCGCCGTGGCCTGATGCCGCAGCCGCATCGGGTGCACGCCGGTGCGATGGCCGCCGATGCGACGGTACATCTGCTGTCGCGCATGGGGGCCTCGGTGCGCGGATATGCCCGCGCCGTCCGTCAAGCGGTGCGCTCGCACACTGCGGCTGGTGGTGGCTGGCGCGATGTCATCGGTGCACTGCGCGCGCACACGCCTTCGTTGTGGCATCAGCTGCCCGAGGCCGAGCGACGGCGTTTCATCCGGCGCCTGCAGCCTTACTGGGATGTATTGCGGCACCGCTGCGCACCGGAGGCCTTCGAACGCTTCCAGGCACTTCGCTCGGCTGGCGTGCTGCGCCATGTGTCGGGACGCGTGCGCGTCTGCGACGAATCCGACAGCCATGTCGACGTGGTCATTGAACCGCGTGGCGGCGGGCAGCCCCTGCATGTCCAGGTGGCGAGTGTCATCAACTGCACCGGTCCGAACACCGATCTCCGAACCGTACGCGACCCGCTGATCCGCCAGCTCCTCGACCAGGGTTCGATCTGCCCTGATCCGCTCGCTCTGGGTTTGCGCGTAGACGGGCAATACGCCATCGTCGGTGCCGACGGACGCCCTTCGCCGGTGCTGCGATACATCGGTCCCTTGCTTCGGGCGCGCGACTGGGAGGCGACGGCGGTGCCGGAGCTGCGCATGCACGCCCGGACCCTCGCGCGTCGGCTCGTCGAGGGGTGAGCCGCTGTCGCCGCCAGTCCGCCGTCAGCGCGAGGCGCCCGCGGCGTGTGCTGCTGATCGTTTTTCAGCGGGACCAACGAAATTATTTGTCCGGGTCATATTCCGGGTCATATATTTCATCTCTGCTGAAATGGATATGGTCACGAGAAACGAGCATATTCACGTACTCGGCATCATTGATGTCCCTGGATTCATTGACGTGAAGTCTGGCGCCGCGGACGTTGTACGGATCTCGCAACGCGAGAAGTTGGCTTTCTTGATCGTAAGTGTCGAGGTTGGGGTCGCGTGACGTCATGCCGCCGACGACGTACATCTCCGTATCCGATGCACCCGCTTCCGTCATCCTTTGATGCAATTCCATGAGCGCCTCTGCGGGCGTGGATCTGAATCCTGAATAATGTGAAAGCCCGAGTATTGTCTCTCCGTCCTTGTTCTTGCCTCTCGCGGCGATTCCGATGCAAGTGGCCAAACCCATCGTTCCTATCGAGTCGTACCCGTCTCTCGACGTGTTGACCACGGCAGTTTCATCCAGCTCCACATCCCTCGTGCGGGTCGTCATGATCAACGGCGCATTGAGATCGAGCGAACCGTCGGCGAACGATATTGCCGGGGAGGAGAACAGGTCTGCGTGCCGGGTTTCCAGTTTTCGAAAGCGGTCGCGGCGGGTCGCTGCGGCAGAAGTGGAAGACCCCGGGTGGAAGGAGCTTGCGTTTTGAGAGGGGCCGGGAGCGATTCCCGGCGAAGTCCGTCGTCTTGATCGCCGCCCCATCGGAGGACTCGAATCCGCATCGACGGGAACGCGAGAGTCTGCACCATCTGGTTGCGACTGAACCTCCGAGAAAAACCTCGACGGGCCCGCAGCGCTGCGCTGCAGGTCCCGGCTCGACCCGGCGACGTTGGGCGTGTCGATGCTTGGCTGGAGCGATGTAAACCCCACTGGCGCAGCAGCCCAGCGCGTGGCATTGCCTCCCGATTGATGGCCCGCACTCATTTGCGACGGGTCGTGCAACGCACCTGCAAAGCGCCCCTGGGAGTACGAATGGACGCTGAACTGAGAAGGCACGAATCCCGGCGGCGCAGGGGCGTATCGATTTGCGCTGACCGGCGGATGTGCTGTAAAGCCCGATCGAGGAGATGAATCGGGCGCGTGGACGTTGGACTGAGGAGGCAGGAACCCCGGCGGTGCAGGAGCATATCGGTCTGCACTGAACGGGTATGCCATGCGGACATCGGAGCCGCTCGGGTTGTAGGCCGAAGTCTCCCTGGAAAGACTCGCTTCTGCCACGGTTTGCGCGTGGCTCTGACTTCCGTTCGTGCCGGTGGGGCGCGACGCCAATCCCGCCGTTGCTGCGAAGGATCGTTGCAATCGCGATCCAACGGATGTTGACATGGCGCTCGCGCCCGTTCGTCCTGATTGACTTTGATAGCCGGTTTCCGCGCTGCTGCTGGAGCTGGACGAAGGCTGCGATCTGCGCGTGCCTATCACCGAACCCTTACTAAACATGAGGAAGCCTCCGGAAGGCAAGTTGACAGGCTGCATTGGACGGGATTCGCCTCCCTTCCGGTCCGCCGGCGCGAAGTCTTTCGAGGGCCGTCCGAAGCGTGCAGTCGAGGCTTGGGTCTTGAGGTCCGCGAGAGCCGGAGTTCGCAGCTGCGGACCAGACGTGCTCGGCGAAACTTTTCCCTTCTGCTGCAAGAGTCGTCTGGCGCCCGGAAAATCTGATAGGGACAATCCAAACGTAGCAAGTCGTCGCCGGGGCGACGGACTTTTGCCCCGCCTTGATGGCGCGGACTCATGCGCCGCCGAAGGGGCCGTCAGAGGAGGCAGACATGGGTCGTATCCTGCTCGTTCGCCACGGACAGGCCTCATTGCTCGAAGACGATTACGACCGGCTCTCGCTGCTCGGCCGAGTGCAGGCCGAGACCGTCGGGCGGTGGCTCGGCGCCAGGATGCTGGCTCCACGGATCATCGCCACCGGAACCCTGAAGCGGCAGGTGGACTCGGCGACGGCTTGCACCAAGGCGGCAGGGTGGGATGGCGTCCCGTCATTGGTGGATGCCGGCTTCGACGAATACGGTTATCACGATCTCTTTGCGCAGGCCTATCCGCATCTGGCCGATCCGGCCGTGTTGAGCGCCCACCTGCGCGCGAGCGAACATCCCCGGCTGGAGTTCCATTCGCTGTTCGAGCGTGCGTTCGACGGCTGGCTGCGGGGCAGCGTGCAAGGGCGCGACGGACTGACGTGGCCTGTCTTCCGGGAGCGCTGCTTGGGGGCATTGCAGCGCGTCGCGGAGGACTGCGGCGCGGGAGAGCGCGCTGTGGTTGTGACCTCGGGTGGGCCGATCGCCGCGGTCTGCCAGGCGCTGCTCGGCGTGCCGGATGAACGCGTTCCGATGCTCCACACGCCGTTGTTCAACGGTTCCATCACACAGCTGCTCACGCGTGGCCGGGACATGGCGCTCAGCTTTTTCAACAGCGTCTCGCACCTCGAGGCGGACCCGGTACAGACAGGGCTCCTGACGCATCGCTGAGGGTGCCCGATTCCTTACGCTCCCCCGCATGTCGACGGGCTTCCTCTGAACGACGGCAACACCAGTGCGAGTCGCAATGCCAGGAGCCTTGTGCGGCAAGTCGCATTCCCTTAATCACATACCGTAATCTGCAGGCGTTAAGCTTGCGCCCCCACAAAGAGCACGAGGAGACCGAACCATGAATGCGGCCACAGAAGCGTTGCGGCGCGAAACCGTGGATGCGGTACTGGAGCTCGCCGCCGCCCGGGTTCCCGCGTCGCAAAGGCCGCTCGTGGAGGCATTCGGCCGCGAATGGTTCCGGCAGTTCGACCCGGACGACATCGCCGAGCGCACGCCCGAGGATTTGTGCGGAGCCGTGCTTTCGCACTGGCAGTTCGGCGCGACACGCACGCCGGGCAAGGCGAAGGTGAGGCTGTTGAGCCCGAGCGTGGGCGAGCACGGCTGGTCGTCGAAGCACTCGGTGATCGAGATCGTGAACGACGACATGCCGTTCCTGGTCGATTCCACAAGCACCGAGATCAATCGCCAGGGCCTGATGCTGCACCTGATCGTGCATCCGATCTACGCCGTCGAGCGCGACGGCAACGGGGCACTGCTCGGCATCGCTCGCCGTGCCGATGCCCCGCAGGCCGCGCGTGAGTCGTGGATGCAGATCGAGGTCGACCGGCTGATCGATGCGCAGCAGCGCAGCGAACTGGTCGCCGGCATCGAGCGGGTGTTGCATGACGTCCGTGCGGCCGTGGAGGACTGGAAGCCGATCGTCGGCCGCCTGCACGAGGCGATCGACGAGCTTGCATCGCCGCCGGCGGGTGTTCCCGCCGAGGTGGCCGACGAAAGCCGCGCATTCCTTCAGTGGCTGGCCAACAACCACTTCGTGCTGCTGGGCTACCGGCGGCACGATCTCATCGACGAGGCCGGCGAGAGCACGCTGCGCCTCGTGCCCGGCAGTGGGCTTGGCGTGTTGCGCGAACGCGATGCCGAAAAGGCAGCCGTCAGCGTTTCCGCGCTGCCGCCCAATGCGCGCGCGTTGGCCCATGCGCCCACGCCGATGGTGATCGTCACCAAGGCCAACACGCGTTCGACGGTGCATCGGCCCGGCTACACGGACTACGTCGGCGTCAAGCGTTACGACGCGCAAGGCCGCGTGTCGGGCGAGCACCGCTTCCTCGGGTTGTTCACCTCCACGGCCTAC
>DASTGE010000659.1:0-8570 GCA_035719405.1 Burkholderiaceae bacterium | reverse complement strand
GGGTCGGTCACGGCCGACCGCGACGAGTTCATCGGCCGCAACGGCTCTGTGCGCCGGCCTGCGGCGATGCGCCGCAAGGGTTTGTCCGGTCGCACGGGTGCCGGACTCGATCCCTGCGGCGCCATCCAGGTCGTGATTGAGCTGGGACCGAGCAGCTCACGCGAGATCGTCTTTCGCCTCGGCATGGGCCGCAGCGCCGACGAAGCTGACCAACTGGTCCAGCGTTACCGCGGCAGCGGCGCCGCGCGGGCCATGCTCGCAGAAGTTCATGACCATTGGCGGCATACGCTTGGCGCAGTGCAGGTCAGCACCCCCGATGCGTCATTGAACGTGCTGGCGAATGGCTGGCTGATGTATCAGACCCTCGCCTGCAGGATGTGGGCGCGCAGTGGCTACTACCAGTCCGGCGGCGCGTTCGGTTTCCGAGATCAGTTGCAGGACGCGATGGCCTTGGTCCACACGCAACCCCATCTGCTGCGCGACCACTTGCTGTTCAGCGCAAGCCGCCAGTTCGTGCAGGGCGACGTGCAGCACTGGTGGCATCCTCCCGCGGGCCGCGGCGTTCGCACGCACATTTCCGATGATTACCTCTGGCTGCCGCTCGCGCTGTGCCGGTATGTCCATGCGACGAATGACACTGGCGTGCTCGACGAGGACGTTGGCTTTCTCGATGGTCCTCCGGTCGCGCCCCACGACGAATCCTGGTACGACATGCCCGGACGCGCGGCCGAGACGGCCAGCCTGTACGAGCACGCAAGACGATCGGTTCAGCATGCCCTGCGCTATGGCGCACACGGCTTGCCGCTGATGGGCGCGGGTGACTGGAACGACGGCATGAATCGTGTCGGCCACCAGGGGCGTGGCGAAAGCGTATGGCTCGGCTTCTTCCTATGTGAAGTGCTGCGCCAGTTCGCTGCGCTCGCCCGACGTCGTCATGACGAATCATTTGCACTGCGATGCGAAAGCGAGCACGCAGGTCTTGCCGCCCGGCTTGAGCAAGCCGCCTGGGACGGCGAGTGGTACCGGCGTGCGTTCTTCGACGACGGCACACCACTGGGCGGAAAAGACAGCCCCGAGTGCCGCATCGACGCCATTGCACAGAGCTGGGCGGTGATGTCTGGCGTGGGCAGCGGCGACCGTGTGCGCCGCGCCATGACCGCGGTGGCGACGCACCTGTTGCGCACAGAGGCCGGCCTCGTGCAGCTGCTCGACCCACCGTTCGACCGTCGCGGCCCGAACCCCGGATACATCGCCGGCTATGTGCCGGGCGTGCGGGAGAACGGGGGGCAGTACACACACAGCGCGGTGTGGGCCGCGATGGCCTATGCAGCGCTGGGTGACGCGCAGCGTGCTTGGCAGGTGATGGACTTGATCAACCCGCTGCACCATGGCCGAACGCCCGAGGAGGTCGCGATCTACAAGGTCGAGCCGTACGTCGTGGCCGCAGACGTGTACAGCGTCGCCCCGCATATTGGCCGAGGTGGGTGGACTTGGTATACCGGCTCGGCAGGCTGGATGTACCGTTTGATCGTCGAATCGCTGCTCGGACTGCAACTGTCCGTCGACGACAACGGCGCATCGCTCGCCATCACGCCCTGTGTGCCGAAGGAGTGGACGAGCTATGCAGTCGACTATCGCTTTCGGGCGACGACCTATCGCATCGAGGTGGGGCTGCTGGACGACGTATCCTCCGATGGGCCGCAGATCGAGATCGACGGTCGAGCGTTCAAAGGAAATGACGTTTCGCTGGTCGACGACGGACAAATGCACAGCGTTCGACTGCACACCGCCCGCACAGGCCCTGTCGGCAGGACGAGAGTGACCCCGAGTCACCCAGTAGTCAGATAGTCAGCCCAGTCATGTGAGCCACGAAAACGGTACTTTCTTGAAGTCAGTCCCAGCGATCGTCCCTCACCCTGACCATGCCGTCCTCGACCCACACCGGGAACCGTGCCACCGGCTCACACGCGGGCGGTGAGAGCGCCGCGCCGGTAAGGATCGAAAAGTGCGCGCCGTGGCGCGGGCAGATGATTTCCTCACCCGCCACCTCCCCGCCCGAGAGCGCCTCGGCCTCGTGGCTGCACATGTCCTCTATGGCGTAGTAGCGGCCGTTCAGGTTGAACACCGCGATCGCCGTGCCTTCGATCTCCAGCGTGCGAACCGTGCCGGGCGGAAAGTTGCTCACCGCAGCAACGTCGACCCATTCGGCCATGTCACACCATCCCGAGATTCAGGCGCGCCGCTTCGCTCATTCTGTCGCGTGACCAGGGCGGGTCCCAGACCAGTTCCACGCGAGCTTCGTTGACGCCCTCGACCGCCTCGACCGCGTCCTCCACGGTCGCGGGGAAGCTCTGCGCAACCGGACACCCGGGAGCGGTCAAGGTCATCCGAATCTGCACCTTGCCAGCAGCCGCATCCACATCCAGCCCGTAGATCAATCCCAAATCGTAGATGTTCACCGGCAACTCCGGGTCGTACACGGTGCGCAGAGCGGCGATCACGAGGCCTTCCAAACCTTCCGGCTCGGCCTCGCGCGTCACCCCTTGTTGCTCTGCCTTGTGCAGCCAGTCGATGATGCTCATTCGCTTTACTCCGTTGTCACCGGCCGGGTCTGGCCATGCAGCGCCGCAAGCAGGGTGTGCCAGGCCAGCGTGGCGCACTTCACCCGCACCGGAAACTCATGAACGCCGGCCAGCACCTCCAGCTTGCCGAGCGGCGCTGCCGCATCCACGCCATTGCCGGTGGTCAACAGCGCATGGACAGCATCGAACAGCGCCTGCGCCTCTTGCTCGGTCTTGCCCTTCATCGCTTCGGTCATGAGCGAGGCGGAGGCAGTGGAGATGGCGCAGCCATCCCCCTCGAAGCGCACATCCACGATCACTCCATCGACCAGCTTGAGGTACAGCGTCAACTGGTCGCCACACAACGGATTGAAGCCTTTTGCACTGCGGTTTGCACCTGCCAGGCGCCCGAAATTCCGGGGCTTGCGGTTGTGGTCGAGAATGACCTCCTGGTATAGATCACGCAGGTCAGGCATGGCCAAAGACCTCCTGCACCTTGCGTACGGCGCGGAAAAGCGCATCCACTTCGGCGCGCGTGTTGTAGAGGGCGAACGAGGCTCGCACCGTGGCCGGTACATGGAAGTGCTCCATCACCGGCATGGCGCAATGGTGTCCCGCGCGCACCGCCACGCCTTCGCCATCGAGAATCGTGCCGACGTCGTGCGGATGTACGCCGTCGAGAACGAACGACAGGATGCTCGCCTTGTCCCTCGCCGTGCCAATGAGACGCAGGCCCGACACTGCGCGCGCCTGCTCGGTGGCGTAGAGGAGCAGTTCGTGCTCACAGGCGGCGATGGCATCGAATCCGATCCGGTTCAAGTAATCGATCGCTGTGCCCAAACCCATCACCCCGGCGATATGGGGCGTGCCCGCCTCGAACTTGTAGGGCAGGTCGTTGAAGGTGGTCTTGGCGAAGGTCACCTCACGAATCATGTCGCCGCCACCTTGATACGGAGGCATCTCCTCGAGCAGCGCCGTCTTGCCGTAGAGCACGCCAATGCCCGTGGGGCCGTACACCTTGTGGCCGGAGAAGGCGTAGAAATCGCAGTCGAGCGCTTGCACATCGATCTTCATGTGGGGCGCGGCCTGAGCGCCGTCGATCAGCACGGCAACGCCCCTGGCGTGAGCAAGTTCGATGATGCGCTGCACCGGATTGATGGTTCCCAGTGCGTTCGATAGATGCGTCACCGCCACCAGCCGCGTGCGGGGACCAAGCGCGCGCTCGAACTCGTCCAGCATCAGCTCGCCGGTGTCGTCGATGGGCGCGACACGCAATACGGCACCGCTGCGCTTGCACAGCAACTGCCAGGGCACGATGTTGGAGTGGTGCTCCATCTCGGTGATGAGGATCTCGTCGCCCGGCTGCAAGCGCTGCCCCCAACTCTCCGCCACGAGGTTGATGGCCTCCGTCGTGCCGCGGGTGAAGATGATTTCCTCGCGCCGCGCGGCGTTGATGAAGCGCTGCACCGTATCGCGCGCGGCTTCGTAGGCGTCGGTCGCCTGTTGGCTCAACGCATGCACGCCACGGTGAATGTTGGAATTGAATTCGGCGTAATACCGCGCTTCGCGATCGATCACGCATTGCGGCTTCTGACTGGTGGCGGCATTGTCGAGGTACACCAGCGGCTTGCCGTGAACATGGCGGTGCAGAATCGGGAAATCCCGTCGCAGCCGCGTGACGTCGAAGGCAGCAATAGCCGCAGCGCCGCGCAATGCGCTCAGTTCGCTCGCCGCGCCCTTCATGGCAGCTCCTTCACTTGCTCGCTCATTTGCTGAGGGAGCCGGCCCCGCAACAGTTGGTCCAGCCGTGCCCGCAACGGTGCGCAACTCACCCGTGTCGCAATATCGGCGGCAAAGGCGAAGGTCAGCAGTGCGCGGGCCTGCGCGTCGTCCATCCCGCGCGAACGCAAATAGTAAACCTGCTCGGCGTCGAGCTGGCCGACGGTGGCGCCATGGCTGCACTTCACGTCGTCGGCATAGATCTCCAGTTGCGGCTTGGTATCGACCTCGGCGTTCTCCGACAACAGCAGATTGCGGTTGGATTGCTGTGCGTCGGTACGCTGCGCGTCGGGATGCACGACCACTTTGCCGTTGAACACTGCCCGCGAGGCGCCATCCAACACACCCTTGTAGACCTCGCGGCTGACGCCGAGCGGCTGCAGGTGGTCAACACGGGTGTGATGGTCCATGTGCTGCCTGCCACTCGCCATGTACAGGCCGATGAGCGTGGCTTCACAGCCCGGCGCGTCGAGTCGCGTAGCGATGTCGTTGCGCGAGAGCAGCCCGCCCAGCGCAAAGGACTGCGACGTGAAGCGGGTGTCGAGACTCTGCTCGGCGCGAATATCGGCGATGTGATGTCCGCGCGGACCCTCCTGCTGCAGCTTGCTATGGATGATGGCTGCGCCCGCATCCGCCCGAATGTGGGTGACGGCATTTGTGAGGTAGGCCGCATCGTTCAGGCTCACGTAGTGCTCGACGATATCGGCCTGCGATCCAGCGCCGGCACGGATGATGTTGCGTGGATGTACGGCGAGATCAGCGTCCGTGCTGATGAACAGCAGATGGATCGGCTCCTCGACCACACACCCTGGGGCGAGATCGACGTGGGCCCCGTCGTTCCAAAACGCAGCATTGAGCGCCGTGAAGCCATTGACGAGCCCTTCGGCATCGCGGGCGAACAGCGCTTCGAACCGATCCGGACGGTCCGTGATCGCCACTGCGAGGCTGCCGACCTCGGCGCCGCGCGGCAGAGAACCGAGGCGCGACAACTCTGGCGCATGACGTCCGTTGACGAACACCAGCAGGTGGCTTGTGGCCAGGGCGAACTTGTCGACCTCATTTGCACTGACGCCGTCAATGGACTCCGGCACGTACTTGAAAGCGTGCTTCTCGAGGCTTGCCACGCTCGTGTACTTCCAATCTTCATCTCGAAGAGTCGGCAAGCCCAGTTCGGCGAAGCGCTCGAATGAGCGCGCGCGCATGCGCCGCAGCCACGGCAGGCTTGCGCCGACAAGGTGAGACTCCAGTTGCGCGAATTGCGTGCGGCAGTGATCTTTGTTCATCATGTCCGTACCGCTTCATTCACCGCATGATCCTGCACCTCGAGCCAGCCGTACCCTCGCCTTTCCAACTCCATTGCCAGCTCGGGACCGCCAGACTTGGCGATGCGCCCTTGCGCCAACACATGCACCTGATTCGGCACGATGTAGTTGAGCAGCCGCTGGTAATGCGTTACCAGAATGATGGCGCGCTGCGGGCTGCGCATGGCCTCGACGCCACGGGCGACGATCTTGAGCGCATCGATGTCGAGGCCGGAATCGGTCTCGTCGAGTATCGCGAGCTTCGGCTCCAGCACCGCCATCTGCAGAACCTCGTTGCGCTTTTTCTCACCGCCGGAAAAGCCTTCGTTCACCGAGCGGTAGAGCAGGCCCTCGTCCATGTCCATGAGCTTCAGCTTGTCCTTCACGAGGGCGAGGAAGTCGATCGCATCCAGTTCCTGCTCGCCGCGGTGCTTGCGGATGGCGTTGAGTGCCGCCTTGAGCAGATAGATGTTCGCGACGCCAGGAATCTCCACCGGATACTGGAAGGCCAGAAAGATCCCCTCCCGAGCGCGCTGCTCGGGTGGCATGTCGAGCAGGTTCTTCCCACCGTAGAGGACTTCGCCGGCGGTCACGACATACCCCTGACGCCCCGCGAGCACATGCGCCAGCGTGCTCTTGCCCGACCCGTTCGGTCCCATGATGGCGTGCACCTCTCCGGCATTCACCGTGAGGTCGATGCCGCGCAGGATGGGCTTGCCGTCGACCGTGACATGGAGGTTCTTGATGATCAGCATCGACATGTCCTTTTCACCCAATTGCCCCTTCGAGACTCACCCCCAGCAGCTTCTGCGCCTCCACCGCGAACTCCATCGGGAGTTCCTTGAACACGTCCTTGCAGAATCCGTTGACGATCATCGACACCGCGTCCTCCGCAGAGAGGCCGCGGCTTTGGCAGTAGTAGAGCTGGTCTTCGCCGATGCGTGAGGTGGAGGCTTCGTGCTCGACCATGGCGGTCGGGTTCTTCACCTCGATGTACGGGAAGGTGTGAGCCGCGCACTTATCGCCAAGGAGCAGGGAGTCGCACTGCGTGTAGTTGCGCGCGCCCACGGCGCCCTTCGCAACCTTCACCTGCCCGCGGTAGGCGTTGCTTCCATGGCCGGCCGAGATGCCCTTCGAGAGGATCGTGCTTCGGGTGTTCCTTCCGAGATGGATCATCTTGGTGCCGGTATCCGCTTGCTGGTAGTGGTTGGTCAGCGCCACCGAATGAAACTCGCCCACGGCGTTGTCGCCCTGCAGGATCACGCTCGGATACTTCCAGGTGATCGCAGAGCCGGTTTCTACCTGGGTCCAGGAAATCTTCGAGTTCGCGCCGCGGCAGTCGCCGCGCTTGGTGACGAAGTTGTAAATGCCGCCCTTGCCGTCCTTGTCGCCCGGATACCAGTTCTGCACCGTCGCGTACTTGATCTGCGCTCCTTCGAGCGCGATCAACTCGACAACGGCCGCATGCAACTGGTTTTCGTCACGCATTGGCGCCGTGCAGCCTTCGAGGTAGCTCACGTACGCACCGCGGTCGGCGATGATCAGGGTGCGCTCGAACTGGCCGGTGTTGCTGGCGTTGATGCGAAAGTACGTCGACAGCTCCATCGGGCAGCGCACGCCGGGCGGGATGTAGCAGAACGAACCGTCGGTGAAGACCGCCGAGTTCAGCGTCGCGAAGAAATTGTCCGTGTAGGGCACGACCGAGCCGAGGTATTGCCGCACCAGGTCGGGATGGTTCTGCACGGCCTCCGAGAACGAACAGAACACGATTCCAAGTTCGGCCAGCTTCGACTTGTAGGTCGTCGCCACTGAAACGCTGTCAAACACCGCATCCACCGCGACACCCGCCAGCAGCTCTCGCTCGCGCAGCGGCACGCCGAGCTTTTCATACATCCGAAGCAACTCGGGATCGACTTCGTCCAGGCTTTGCGGCCCACTCTTCTGCGATTTTGGCGCCGAGTAGTAGGCGATGTTCTGGTAGTCGATGGGCGGATGCTTGATCGTCGCCCACTGCGGCTCGGTCATGGTCAGCCAATGGCGATAGGCGTTCAGGCGCCACTCCAGCATGAACTGCGGCTCCTTCTTCTTCGCCGATATCACGCGGATCACCTCTTCGCTCAACCCACGCGGCACGGTGTCCGTGTCTACCGTGGTGTAGAAGCCGTGCTCGTAGTCGCGGCTGATCAAAGCATCTAGATGACGTGCCGTCGATGTCATACCGGGCCTCTTCCTGAGAGCGTGGGCAATCGCGGCGCGCGGCGCGCCTCCAGACGGACGGGCTTGACCACGGGCTTGAACGTCGGTTGGGCCAGGTCAGCCAGGGTCATCTGGCCCAGCGCATCACGTATCACCCGATTGATTCGCCTCCAGTTCGTGCGGATCGAGCATGACCCTTCCAGCGCACAGAGGCCTGCAATCGCACTGCATTCGGTCAGGCCGATCGGGCCTTCCAAAGCATCAATGAGCTCGGCAATCGAGATTTCTTCCGCAGGCCGCGACAGCATGTATCCGCCCTTTGCGCCACGTACTGATCGAAGCAGGTTGGCGCCTGCCAGGATCTTCAGGACCTTGCTGGCTGTGGGCACGGTCACGCCAATCGTCGCCGCCAGTTCGGCCGCGGCATGAATGCGATCCGGCTCCCCCCCGACATGGGTCATCGCGACGATGCCGTAATCGGTCAATTTGCTCAGTCTCAGCATTGGCAACACCCTCAAGTGATCAGCCTGATTATTAGTACCGCGGCGGTACTGTTTAGTTCCAAAGACACCACTGTTCGAGAGGAGGCCGGCTTAGAAACGGCGCGGCTCAGTGAGGGTAGGGTCGAGGACTGGCGCGCCGACATTAGGCTCCGGTGGCTTCTCCATCGCTTTCGCGATGGTCCTCAGTCCGGCTGCCATCGTCACGTTTCCAGCCCCCGCCTCGTCGAACG
>DASTGE010000658.1:0-5786 GCA_035719405.1 Burkholderiaceae bacterium | reverse complement strand
CCTGTCTGCGCATACTCCTCACGCATGAACTTGAAGGGCTTGTCGAATCCCCAAGCATCGATGCCCATGACATGCACGCCGCGCTCGACGCATTGACGCACCACTGCTGGCGCAACGCCGGGACCACGGTCCTTGTAATCGGGCCGTCCCCAGTACCGATCCCTGCCCGTCAGGAACAGGACTATATCGCCCGATTGCAGTTCGGTGCCTGTACTGCGCAGCCTTTCGTTGAGGACATCGACGCCGATCGACTCGCCATCGGCCAAGTCGCGCACGTCCACGACGACTCCGTTTCCGACGCATTCGTCGATCTTCACCTGATCGATGGTTGGTGCTGGTCCGTCGCGGTCGCGCGGCCCGTAGTGATAGGGTGCATCCATGTGGGTCCCCGCATGGGTGATGAGTTGGACACGCTCACCGGCCCACCCAAGACCTGCCGGAAGCTTTGCCGCTTCAATGCCGAAAATCTCGGACATGTGCGCCGCGCCCGCTGCGTGTCCAAAGTACTCGATCTTGACCGGGATGTCCTCGCTGGCTCCCTCGGACAATGTGAGACTCAGGTCGACCCAGCGACTCATTTCGCAGTCTCCTGCTCGTCAATCCAATGTCGCAGTTCGGGCAGCAGCCAGGCGAAGCGGCTTGTGCACACGTGCTCCGCACCATCGATGTCGCGCCATTGCAGCTTTGGGCTCCAGCCGCGCAGCAACGCGCATTGCTCGCCGCCGACAAGCTGATCGTTTTTGCCATGGACATGCAGGACCGGACACCGCGGTTGAAGCCCTTGTAGCGACAACCAGCTCATCTCGCTCGTGGCGGCATCTCCATTCAGGGACAGGGCCAGGTGCTCCCGCATATGGGCGGGCAGTGCTGTCGCGACCCGATCGTCATGGAACCCACCGACGCTGACGGCGGAGCTGATGGAATTGCACACCGAGGATGCCCTCAAGGCCAGGTGACCACCGAGGCTGAGACCGACAACCGTGAGCGTTCGATAGCGCCACCGTGACAGTGCGTGTTCCGCGACATCGAGCACCGCGCCGTCGAAATGGGTGCGCAAACCGCCTTCTCCCAACAGCGTTCCCTGCCCGCACAGGTCGAGGAGCAGGACGTCAGTGCCGGCCCCGATCCACTCGCGCGCCACACCGATCAGTTCCACTTCCTTGCGAGAGTCGAGGCCGCCGATCACCCAGACTAGGCGGCTGCTTTGCCTTTCACCCGCAAGGATGCGGTAACCCACATGCGACGACGCAAAGACACGCTCGGCGTGCGATGCGTGCGATGTCGAGTGAAACTCCAGCTGCGGCCGGCACCAGTTCTCTATGCACAGTGAATCATCCCGAAATCTCGCAGCTCCCAGCTTGATCCTGGAGAAGTGCAGGTAAATAGCGGCGTGGCGCCAGGCACGGGCGCTGTCCTCCAATCGTCCGTCCTGTTGCAATTCGGTAGCACGACATCGCCATTCCTCCGCCAACGTCTCGCACCGCGCGCGAAACCGGGGCAATTCGACAAGGTTTGCTATATCGCCCTGAATCAGTTCGCCATAGTCGACGCCGAACGCAAAGGCGCGATAGAGGATGTCCGGATGTTGTCTGGTATAGCTCAAACTCATTTCTCACGGTGGGGCGGGAAATCGGCGGGAGCTGCGCGGCCGCTCTTCGGCGCGTCGGTCGACGTGAGGCTCTCCAGGAAGACGACCAGTGCGTCCACGTTTTCGCGGCTCCATGCCACGCTCGCGTCGCCGTGTTCGCATTTTCCGGATCGCCCCAGTTCTTCGAGCACGGCATCGCGCAGAGTCAGCGCGCGGCCGTCGTGGAAGTACGGCGGGTGGGTTGCCACGTTGCGCAGCGTAGGCGTGCGGAAATAGCCATGAAAGTCGGAGATGCCTGCGCGTCCCGATTCGATCTCGCGCTTTGCGGCAGCGCGGCTGGCAACAGCGCGGGAACCGGGACAACCGCTCCGCGGCGCGAGCGTGCTCTCGTGAGCCGGGAAGTCGGCTGCCAGCGCGCTCGCCAATCCGGCGTCGGCGGTGAGTCGTGCGCCCGAATGGAACTTCTGGTCGCTGAACAGGACGCCGGTGTGGCAGCGGGCGCAATTCGCGCGACCGAAGAAGAGGGACATCCCCTGCGCCAACCCGGCCGGGTCGTCGCTGGTGCCGGGCGTCGTCTTCCAGGGGCGCGCAGCCACCGTGTCGAAGACAGCAGGCCCTGACACGATGCCACGCTGAAACGCGGCAAGCGCCCCGACCGTGACGGTGAACACTTCGTCCACCGGCCGCTTGTCGTCATCGCTCAACGCTTCGTAGCTGGCTCTCCAGCGTGAGCCCGGATCCTGACCGGGTCCCGAGATTTGGTAACCCGCTCTTATGAAAATGTCGTCGAGTCGGGCCAGCGCCGACGCGCCCCTGACTTGTTCCAGCAGTCGTCGCGTATCCGGATCGCGGGACACGATGCGTGCAACCTTCAGGCGGCTGCTGTTCATCTCGTCTGGACTCTCCAGCGGGCTGACGGCCTGCTGTTCCAATGAGGAGGCCCGGCCGTCCCAGAACAATTCCTTCTGCCGGCCGACATCCCACAGTGATTGGGTCCGGCGCTTCACTTTCGGGAAGCGCGCGGGCGTCGCGGTTCCGTCCGACCAGCCCAACGCGGGATGGTGACACGATGCACAGGATGTGCTGTTGTCACCTGAAAGTCGCGGATCGAAGAAGAGAATCTGGCCAAGCTCATACGCCGCTGAAGGCTTGGGCGGCTTGACTTCCTCTGTCCAGACAGAACGGCATGCCGCACGATGCAATGCATCGCGCGTGGTCGCACAGAAATCCCGAGGAAGTCCCGTTGTCGGCCACGCCAGTCCCACCATGCAAGCGGCAATCCATCGACCTTTCGCGTGCGCGCCCCATTTCGAACGCAATGTCACTCCTTGCCTCGCCCAACCAGCATGTCAATCATCTTTTGAATGCGGCCCTGGCGAGTCGTCTCCTTTTTCGCGCCTTCGATCCATGTCAGGTATTCCCGCGTGTGAGACGGCGGAAGGCTTTCCCACTTCTCCTTCGCAGCGGGATTGGCGTCAAGTGCGTCGGCAATGTCCTTGGGCATGTTGTCGCGGATCATGTTCGGTGGAGGAGCACATAATTGAGCAGCCGATACGGCGAGAGCGACAGGACGACAGCGCAGTTTGGGTCGGCCGGCCGGTTCGACAATTCATCAGCCCACGATTCTCTCGACGCATTGGAGAGCGTCTGTGCCGCAATGGCGACGTCCACGGGCATTGCGCCGGACAGCAGATGCCCGAAGCGTTTCTTTGGGCACACCGTACCGACCACGTCGACACGGGAATGCAGCTCCTCGACGAGAAGTTTCTCGACGGCCGCGAACTCGGCGTCTTCCGCACCATCCAAAACAATCAGCAGCCGCGAAGTGGACCACAGACATGGTGGCCATACGCAATCGAGGAGTTCGCTCACCTCCGCTGCCGTTGCAGATGAAGGCGCCGAAGGCAGATGGATCGAGCCCCACCGGGAGATGCGCACCTCGTGTGCAATCCTTGATGTCCGCCCTGTGGAGCGCGTGGACCTTTCGAGCCAGAAAAACGCGCCGCCCTCACCGAGTTGCTCCGGTGTGTGACCACCCTCCGCGAGAATGCGCCGCGCATAGGGAGTGAGACAGCAATCGACCGCACCGCAGAACGCTGCGTGAAACCGTTCAGCGCGCAGCCCGGCATAGGCGGCGGTCAGGGTCTGCACGAATCCGCCAAGGTCTCCTGCAATGGACTTCGCGAATCCGTGCGAACCGCGTGCAATGGTCCACTGGCCCTGGGTGGCCGCATAGAACCAGGCGATCGCCTGATATGCGGACACCCTGCGCGGTCCGTTGGCAACCAGATTGGCGAGTTGAATCTCGCTGAAGTCCATACCGCCAAATTGACTGGCGATGAACAGGCCCACGTCATCGAGCCGATGCAACGATGAAGCCGAATGGGCCTGTGCCAATTCTTGGAGGCAACTCATGGCGAGCAGCGTCGACCGATCGACCTGCTTGCGCAGCTTCCCGTTGGTCGCCCCGATGATGGATTCTTCGGCCCAAGTGCAACGGCCTTCCGTGATCGGCGTTCCGTCGTTCGCGCGCGCCGCGGTCAGGAAGGACTTATCCGAGGCAAGAAACGCGTCAATGTCCCGCAGCCGCCCAAAGGGCGCCGCGAGCGACATCGCCCGAATGACCAGTTCACTCATCCCTGCCTGACCCTCGACAGGATGAGAGACGAGTGGATGCCGCTGAATCCGCTGGCGTTGCAGATTGCATGCACGACGGGTGACTTCGGCTGTCGTGCACTGAAGACGTGATCGAGGTCGCACAGGGGGTCCACATCGAGATTCGCCGTCGGATGGATCGTGTTGGTATTCAATGTCTGAATCGTGGCGCAGACCGCCAATGCGGACGCGGCCCCGAGGGCGTGTCCAAGCATCGACTTGCTCGAACTGACGGGAACCGACGTCGCACGATCACCCAACGCCGACTTGATCGCGTTCGTCTCTGCGACATCGTTTTGCGGTGTCGATGTCCCGTGGGCGTTGATATAGCCGATGCTCGATGCGTCCAATCCGGCCCGGCGCATTGCGTCGGTCATGCACCATGCCAGGTCCTCGCCGGCGGGGTGCAGAGACGTCATGTGAAAGGCGTTGGAGCGACTCGAAAATCCCGTCAGCTCGGCCAACCCACGTGCGCCTCTGGCCTTGGCATGCCGGCGACTCTCCAGCACGAGCACGCCCGCGCCCTCCCCGATCACGAACCCGTCGCGTCCCTTTGAAAACGGGCGCGATGCAACAAGGGGATCGTCGTTTCTCCTGGACAATGCCCCGATGTTGTCGAAAGCCGTAATGACGATCGGGGTCAGCGGAGCTTCGGTCGCACCGCTGATCACGACCTCGCATTCGCCGCAGGAGATCAGGTCTATGGCCAGTCCGATGGCATCCAGGCCGGCTGTGCAACCGGTGGCCATGGTCGACACGAAGCCGTGCGTGTCCAGCGTCTCGGCAAGGATCTGCGACACGCTGAATGCATTGAACTGCCGGTAAAGCATTGGAGAAACCGGCCCCAATAGCAAGTCTCGACTGCATGTCACGGCGTCCCGTGATTGCCGCCATGCACGCCGGAACTCGCGCTCCATCGAGATCACGCCTCCCACGGCGGTTCCAATGACGATACCCAACGTCGTCGGGCGCAGCTTGCCGACGCCGATGCGGGCCTGGGAAAGCGCCTCCTGCGCCGCCATCAGCGCATAGGCGACAGCAGGATCGTGATCGGCATGGTGGGTGGCTGCCAGTTGCGCGACTTCGACCGGAACTGCCGCCGCCAGGCGCGACTGATCGGCCGCCAATGGAAGGTCATTCAGGATGCGCGTGACGCGGCGGCCCTCCACCAGCGATGACCACAGCGAGGGCACGCCCAGTCCCATCGGGGATACAGCGCCAAGGCCCGTCACGATCACGTCACGTTCGTGCATCTAGCGCTTTCAGTCTGCCGCGCGACGGCTCGTGAGCGAAGCGCGTGCTGCATCGAATGCGGTGGCCAGAGCATCCAGTGACCTGTACGCTCCCTGGCTGACCAGCATCAGCGCCCAGGCGATTCCGGTCGCGCCTTCGGGCTTCGCCTGTTCAACCCTCTGCTCGTCCAATTGCAACGTGTGGTTCAAATACACGATCGAACCCGATCCTCCGGGACGGGCAGTGACGAGCCAGTCGCCCTGATGCGAGCGAAGCAGGGGATGAGGTTGTAATTGCACGTACCTGATGC
>DASTGE010000657.1:0-3628 GCA_035719405.1 Burkholderiaceae bacterium | reverse complement strand
GCAGCGCCGTGGTCTGCAGAGCACCCCGCTGCCTTGGCGGCGGAAGCTCGGATCCATGCGGCACAAGGCCGGTATGAGGCAGCTGCTGCCCTGCAGCAGCAGGCTCTTTCACGTTTTCGAGGAAGAGTACCGGCACTCCACGAGGCGTTGCGCGAAGCCTACGCGCAGGCGGCGGGATTCGCGAAGCCTGAATTGCCTCGACTGAAGCGCCTCGCATCCGACTCCTGGCTGCCTCCGCTGCGCTGACATCGGCTGGGCGGGATCGCCCCACCTCGCGTGCGTGTGGCTTCACGTCGTGCGCAAGGGCGGGGCGGATCGTTCCCGACGCTTGACGTGCAAATGCAGGCCGAGGCGCCCTGGCGCCATAACGTGCAGCTCTTTACGTCGGGTCGACCCTCGAACGCGCGCGAAAGTTTGCACAACTTCGTTTTCATATCTTCCTCCCCCTGCTTTCAGGGGGCATGCAAGAAAGTCATGGAATGTGAAGCCGACGCAAATGATTCCGGAGCAATCAACCCCAGTGCAATCCGTAGCATTGATGCAACTGATAGCAACGAGGTCCAACATGCTGATGCTCTCGATGACTGCTCACCGTGCCCGTTCTGCAAACAAGCAAATGTCGACACTGATCCTTAATGGCGATATTGCGGGCGCCATTCAGATCGGCAGGACAGGGATGGAAAGACAAGCGTCTCCCGGGAACGCAATGTCTACTGCGCTCATCGGCCAGATGCTCGGAGGCTGTCTGCTCCTGGCGGGGCAGGAGGAAGATGGTGACGATCTCCTGCGTAGCCAGGTCAGGCACTACCAGGACCTGTCGCGTGCCCACGTACGCTGGCTTGGCGCGATGGATCAGGGCTACCTTTCGCTTCACATGAACCGCCCGGCGCGCGCCGCAGATGCCTTCTGCGCGGTCGCGGACGACCCGATGGCCGAGCCCGGTCTGCGCATTGAAGCGATGGCCCTTGCGGCATTGGCCTTGCATTCAAGCGGTGAGTGCCGCACCGGCTGGAAGTCCCTCCAAGCCGCTCGCCATCTCGCGTCGCAAGAAGCTGACGAGACCACGCGCATGCTCGTCGAAGCGGCCGGGCTGGAGATGGCCAGCCTGCAGCGCATGCGGTGTGTCGAAGGGCTGGCGGACCACACGATGTTCTCGAGCTTCAGCGACGGGGTGGAAGATCTGCCCTCTGCGAAGGACCTGGAGCGGCAGTTGATGCAGGCCGCGGGCTTCTTCGAGATCGAGGCGCCCGTTGTTGCCTATCGGCTTTCTTATCTGGCCCAGATGGTCTCTCCCGACGTGATGCCGTCAGCGGCAGTGAATCGCGCTGCCGACGCGCTCGCCTGGGCTCGGGCGCACCGGCTGAGGGGCATCGAGGCGGAAATCAGGGTCGAGGCGGGCTTGCTGCTGCTGGCCAAGGGCTCGCTTCTGGGGATGTCGGAGCTGATCGGGCCGCTCGGCGCCGACGACAAGCAACTGCGCCGCTGCCGCCACGCCATCGATCTGCACTACTGCCTGTCACGGCTGTGCTACCAGGAGGGCCGGGTGGGCGATGCGTTCCGGTGGTACCGTTCCCATTCCCAGGAGGCGGTGAGCGCACTGCGCGCCAACAGCGTACGGCGCCTCACGGACAGCTACATGGACGCGGCAGATCCGACTCCCGGCGCCGCTGATGGCGATGACGTCTCGCGCGCAAGACTGCCGCTGCGCTACCGGAAGGCGTATCAGTACATTCTGGAGAACCTGCATGACGAGAATCTCTCGGTGCAGTCGGTGGCGAACTACCTTGGAGTGACAGAGCGGGCCCTGCAAATGGCATTCCGCACCCACCTGGGAATGACGCCGGCCGAGTTGATCCGCACCCGGCGTGCCGAAGGCGTGAGAAGCGATCTTTGTGCATATGCCGGCGATCAGCAGCTCGACGAAATCGCCCAGCGCTGGGGTCTGCGCAACCGATCCACCTTGTCGAACATCTATCGCAACCGTTTTGCCGAAACCCCGGCGCAGACGCTCAGGGGCAGACGCATCGCTGCATGAGCTCCGGCTGACCGCCGACCAACAGTGTTGCCTCACGTAGACGCAGGCAAGCAAGCCAGCAGTATCTAGTAGTTGATTCATGCAGAATCGGCAGATAAGGGCCCCGATATAAAAACACTCGCGGGCCGATCGTTGAAAATCAAGGAGCAATGAAATGGGTGCAATCAAGAAGGCCTTTGAACACATCGGACATGGCATCGAGCAAGTCGCGAAGGGACTTGGCGACGTCGTGAAGGGCGTGTGTACGCTCGACCTCAAAGGCATTGGCAAAGGCATCAAGGAGATTGGTCACGGCATGAGCGAGACAGCCGTCGGCGCGGTTGATCTGACACCGCCCGCGCTGGCCGCGAACATACTGATGGATGGCGCCGCGGATCAGATTCTGATGGGGTTCAAAGGAATGGCCGACGGGATGCTGGACGCACCTATCGACAGTGGACTCCAGCTGGCGGACGGGGCAAAACACATTGCCACCGGCCTCGCAACCGTTGATCCCTCCGAATTGTTCCGTGGCGTGACAGACGCGACGATGGGGACGATTGGGACCTGCATGAACGCTCTCCCCGTGGGCGCGGGCGCAAATCTGGCGCTGGGCGCCGGCGTTTCCTTGCTGGGTGGTGGCACGGGCACCCAATCTCAGGTGCCGGGCATGGGAGGCGACTCAAGCCCTCTCGATCTGAGCGACATCGTGTTGCGCGGTTGAAGCGGACGCCGCAATGAACCCGGAGAACCAGACCACCATGGAAAATTCAATCATCACACCGGAGATCCTCGCTCCCGCTGCAGCCGGACATGCGGCCGCGACGGACCTGCCCGCGCTTACTCGCGCGATGGTCGAGGCGATTCGCGATAACCGCCTCGACGAGGCCGAGGCCATGCTGGAAGAGTTGAACGAAATCGCTCCGTTCACAAAGGAATTCCTGGTGTTTCCGGTGCTCATTGCGATTCAACGCGGCTACGTGAAGGAGGCGCTGCAGCATTTGAATTCGCTCGGCGAAGATGCCGCGCCCGAACTCAAGGCGTTGTGCCTTCACATCCTTGGAGACCCAAGCTGGCACTACTACGCCCAAAGCTGCCTTGAGAGTCCAAGGCAGGACGTGCGCACGGCCATGCGCCGACTGCTTGAAATGCCGGCCGAAGAGCAGGGTTCGACCTCGGCTTCGTAAGGAAAACGAGACTATGCTGAACCTGACACCCCGGGCGGATCTCGGCGTGATGTACGAGGCCGATGTCGCGCGCTACAAGGCTGCGGGCAAGTCTGAAATCACCGGCGTGGTAACCAAGGAGGCGTTCATGCGCTTCTACCAAGGCTGCCCATCGGTCGGGTTCAGGCGGGATGGCAGGGATATCGGAGGCCTCATTTTCGACGGAGAGGAGGCTCATATTGCAGTGCTGCCGGAACACCACGGCTACTGGGGAATGCTGCTGAAGCCCGCGCTCGACTGGCTGTTCTCGCAGACGGCGGAGGCCATCGTTGAGGTCGAGCGCGACAACGATCGCTGCCTGCGCTTCATCCGGCATGTAGGTTGGGAGCGCGTCGGCGAACGTGGCGGGGCTCTGTTGTTTCGCTTGGTGGCGCTGCCCGGCACAAGG
>DASTGE010000656.1:0-3346 GCA_035719405.1 Burkholderiaceae bacterium | reverse complement strand
GTACGTGCCCGATTCGGGCATACGGCTCCTACCTTGGGTGTGTGACGGCAAAGCGCTGGTTCGGCCACGGGTGAAGGATGCGGGGTGTGGGCAACCATGCAGCAGCGATCTTCGTGATCCGCCCCCACGTCATGCCGTCTTTCTGGCTGCGCCGCCGAAGCGTAAGCGTCCAGCGAAGACATCTTGAAAGTGCTGAAGTCGCCTAGTGCGTACGTGTCCACTAATTCTTGGTGGATACGTACGCACTATCCAGCTCAGCCCGTCCGAAGTAAAGACGAGTGCCGGGCTGCGGATAGCGGCGAGATCTAAAGCCGATGAGGTCGGAGCGGTCGCGTAGCGGACGGGGAGGCACCGCCCCCGTCTTGACATCGCCCCCTTGGAGATCAGTTGGACGAGGTCGGCGGCTTCCAGCGATGAGGCAACAATTCGTCAATGCGACTCGCCGGATGGGTCGGCAGCCGCTCGAGTACGTCCTTCAAGTACGCATAAGGGTCATGCCCGTTGATCCGGGCCGAATGCACAAGACTCATCACCGCTGCCGCGCGCTTGCCCGCCCGAAGGCTGCCTGCGAACAGCCAGTTGGCTCGTCCGAGAGCAATGGGTCGAATTTGGTTCTCCACCCAATTGTTCGAGATCGGCAAATCGCCGTCGTCGATGTAGCGTGTCAGCGCCTCCCAGCGCTTGAGGGTGTAGTCGATCGCCTTGGCCGTGGCCGAGCCGTTGGGAACCTGCTGCCGCTGCACGAGCAGCCACCTGTGCAGAAGCCGAACCACCCGGCGTGACTTGCGCTGCCGTATTCGTCGTCGCTCCTCAGCGGGTAGGTGAACCACCTTTTCCTCGATCTCGAACAGCAGCTGGAAGAACCTTAGTGCCTTGTGGCCCACTGCGCTGCCGTGATTGACCCATAGCTCGTGGAACTTCCTGCGGGCATGCGATGCACAACCTACTTCTGTCACCCCAAGCTCAAAGCTGGCTTTGTAGCCCGAGAACCCGTCGGTTACGAGTTTGCCCTTCCAACCGTTCTGGCCGTCCAGGCGCAGGAACTCGCGCACGTTCTCGCCGCTGCGCGTCTCGGCGAAGTTGAACACGACGGCCTTCGTTGGGTTGAAGGTGGTCGTGCAGTACGTCCAGATGTACGCCTTGTGCGTCTTCTTGTTGCCGGGCTTGAGCATGGCCACCGGCGTCTCGTCAGCGTGCAGTACGCCCTGGCGGCGCAGCTCATCCGCCAGCGCGTCCACCAGCGGCTCCAGTTGCACTCCGCACTCGCCTACCCACTGTGCGAGGGTGGAGCGGGCGATCAGCAACCCCGCGCGCTCGAAGATGTACTCCTGCCGGTACAGCGGCAGATGGTCCAGATACTTCGCCACCAACACCTGCGCCAGCAGCCCGGCCGTGGGGATGCCTTTGTTGATGATGTGCGGCGCGACCGGCGCCTGCACGAGCTTTTGGCAATGGGCGCAGGCCCACTTGCCGCGCACGTGGCGCTCGACGGTGAATACGCCGGGCTGGTAGTCGAGCTTCTCCGAGACGTCCTGGCCAATGCGCTTCATGCCGTTACCGCAACCGCACACCGTGCTGTCGGGCTCGTGGTGGAATTCGCGGCGCGGCAGGTGCGCCGGCAGTGCTTGGCGCTTGGGCTGTTCCTTCTCCTGCTTGGTCTTCTTGTCTCCTCGGGCGCGCTGGATTTCGCCGCAGACTTCGGCGATATCGCAGTCCAGTGTCTCTTCCAACAAGCTCTTTTGCTCGGCGCTCAGGCCGGCGCAGAACTTCTCGCTCGTTGCGGCGAACTTCATCCGCTTGAGCACCGCCATCTCGTGCGTGAGCTTGTCGATGATGGCTTGCTTGAACGCCGACTCGCGCTGCTGCCGCTCGATGAGCTCGTCCTTTGCCGCAATGTCGGCCATCAACGCCAGCAGCGCCTGGCGCATCTGCTGCTGATCCAATGAGTTGAGGTGCTGGGGTTCGATCACGGATCGTGATCGTGCCCAAGTCGATGTGCCGTGTGCATCGGCACATTCAGCAATTGCGTATTGCTATAGAACCCGAATGATTCCGGCCTCGCCAATACATTGCCAGGGTAGTCCGAGCACCAGCGCATTGAATTGGGCGCGGCTGAGCGACAGTGTCATGCAGGTGTCTTGAGGCCAGACGAATTTGCCGCTGTTCAGGCGTCGCGCGGCCAGCCACACACCGATGCCGTCGTGCACCAGAACTTTGATGCGATTGGCGCGCCGGTTCGCGAACATGTAGGCGTGATGAGGACGAGCTTCGCCAAACACCTTCACCACCCTGCCCAGCGCTGCCTCCGTGCCGGCACGCATGTCCAACGGTTCCACTGCCAACCAGACAGCATCGACGCGGATCACCGCAGCAACTCGCGCAGCCAGGTTGCGCACTCGGCGGCAAGGCCCGCCGGCCAAGTCGCGACCACGGTCGTCGAACCGCGCCGGACTTCCAAGCGAATGTCGTTAACGGCTGCGACCGGCGCTGCCGCTGCATCGAGCTGCACGGGTACGAATGAGGACTGCATAACTTCCTGGCGACCACTGCGCAGGGCTTCGGTTGCGTCACGCTGGGCCAAATGACCAGTCGGCACCTCCGCGTCGCGTATCCATCGGCGCAGTAGGTTGGCATTGATGCCGAGCGACATCGCTACAGATGCCAACGACACGCCCGGCTGCGCGGCAGCAGCGACCGCATTAGCTTTGAACTCGTCGCTATGAAACCGGCGGCGTCGCCGCTCACCGGAAGGCTGGGGTTGGATAGTGTTCACGTGTCCGCCAAATGTGTGGTGGACACGAGCATCCTAGGCTTCTACACCGTCTTCAAGATGACTTTGCCGGACGCATACGGCCCAGCGTTAGATTGGTCAATGCAAGTGCTTGCGAGCTGTGATCGGCGATAGGCAGGGAATAGTACGTTTGCTTGCGGTACTGCTCCAGCCTCGTGTTGACACGCGGAAGCTCTGCTTTCGCGAGTTCTTGGCGCTTGAACACGTCGGGCTCGGAGTGATAGGAGGGCGACAAGAGGTGTAGTCGTTCCTCGTCGGACAGCTGGTCCTGCGACTTCGCGGTAACTACGAAGCTCAGCGCCGCACCCTGTGGCAGTGCATTGAGGTCGGAGTAGCGTTTAATCGGAACAGCGGGGTCCGGTGTCCCGACTGCCCCCGCATGCGTGTCTCCGATGGCCGAGGGCGCCATGATCCTTGAGGACGTGACCTTTGGGCTGCTGAGCAGGTTTCCAGGGTTTTCGGCAACGGCCGCCTGTGTTTTGCCTGGCTCTGCTGACTTGCTGCAACCAACCAGCACCGCCGACATGACTGCCGAGACGGCAACAAGGACCAACT
>DASTGE010000655.1:0-5839 GCA_035719405.1 Burkholderiaceae bacterium | reverse complement strand
GGTGGCTTGGGTGACAGGTGCTGAACGAATGCCTACTGAAGGAGGCTTGCATGAGCGATGACAGCTTCTTTGCACCTCCGCCGTTCAAGCCGGCGGACGCTCTTGTGCAGTTGAAGCGGCAGCTGCGCGAGATGCGTCAGTTGGCCGAGCGCGGGAATGTCTGCGAGCTGAAAGGCCAGGAGGTGGTGTCGCTTGAAGTGACGACGACGACGATCGAGGCCAGGTTGGCCACGCGTCCGCAACGCACGCCGGAGTGGGTGTTTCACACCTTGAAGAACAGCGCCGAAGTGCGCCGCTTCGTCGACACCGTCAAGGCACAGCTCGCTCGCTGGGACGACGAGTAGATCTGCGAGCGCCGGAGCTTCTGGACCGAGGGCCGGGGAGGCTTTTCGATGCGCTCGGGCCCCGTCATCCGGCCAGCTCGCCCCTGCCGACGCAGCGGCACTTGCGCAAGCTTGGGCTCAAAACTGCAGACCGTTCCCGCCTTTCGCATCATCAGCTACGTAGTTTCCGACGAGGCAGGACCGCAGGCAATGCCTAGCATCGGCTCACGTTCAAATCGCGAGGACAGGAGAACACGTGAAGCAGATCTCGATCGCGGCCATCGCAATGGCCGTCACCAGCATGGCATGGGCCGAATACCCGGATAAGCCGGTCACCATCGTCGTGCCGTTCGCTGCGGGTGGGCCGACTGACAAGGTCGCTCGCGACCTGGCCGAGGCGCTGCGCAAGCCCTTGGGCGGACAGGTGATCATCGAAAACGTGGGGGGGGCCGGTGGCACGCTGGGCGCCGGCAAGGTGGCAAAGTCCGCCCCGGACGGCTACACGCTGCTGCTGCACCATATCGGAATGGCGACGGCGCCCGCACTGTACCGGTCCTTGGCTTTCAAGCCGCTCGACGACTTCGAGTACCTCGGTCTGGTGAATGAAGTGCCGATGACGCTGATCGGCAGGCCCAGCCTTCCGGCGAGCAATTACGCCGAACTGTCAACGTGGCTCGCTGCAAATAAGAGCAAGGTGAACCTTGCCCATGCGGGCCTGGGCTCGGCATCGCATCTTTGCGGCCTGCTCTACCAGAGCGCGACAAAGATCGAGATGACGACTGTGCCCTACAAAGGCACCGCCCCGGCGATGACGGACCTTCTCGGCGGTCAGATCGACCTGATGTGCGACCAGACCACCAATACCAGTCAACAGATCGACACCGGCAAGGTGAAGGCCTACGCGGTCACGACCGCGCGTCGCATCACCTCGTCGCCCGCTCTGGCCAAACTTCCCACACTCGATGAAGCCGGCTTGAAGGGCTTCAACGTGACGATCTGGCACGGGCTCTATGCACCCAAGGGCACGCCCAAGCCGGTACTCGAAAAGCTGAACACCGCGTTGAAAGGCGCCTTGAAGGACGGTGAGTTCATCAAGCACCAGGAAGCGCTGGGGGCGGTGGTGGTGAGCGATGGACGCGTCAACGGCGCTGAGCACAAGAAGTTCGTTGAGTCGGAAATCGCCAGGTGGACGCCGATCATCAAGGCAGCCGGGCAATACGCCGATTGATGATCGAAGGCGCCGGCAGGAAGCGAGCTTCGAATCACCCTGCCGGCGCTACCTCGATCGGCACCGTCACCGGTCCGTCGTTGACCAGTTGCACCCGCATGTGGGCTGCAAACTCCCCGCAGGCCACCTCCGGGTATTGAGCTTTGGCGGTGCACACGAAGTGCTCATACAACCTGTGACCATCTGCTGGTGACGCTGCCAGGCTGAAGCTCGGCCTGTTTCCGCCGCGCGTGTCGGCCGCGAGCGTGAATTGCGAAACGATCAGCAGGCCGCCTGCGATGTCCTGCACACTCAGGTTCATTCGACCCTGCGCGTCAGCGAAGATGCGCAGCTTCAGCACCTTCGTGAGCAGCTTGTCCGCCTCGCCCTCGGTGTCGCCCTGCATCGCGCACAAGAACACCAACAGGCCGGGTCCGATGGCACCCACGATTCGGCCTTCGATCTCCACGCTGGCGCTCGTCACACGTTGGACCAGTGCCTTCACGCATGCCCCCCTTGTCGCGCAACCTTGCGACGCGAACCGACGCCGACAGGAACTTCCATCTGCTCGCGTTCAGCGATGGCCTTCGATACGGGCCAGCTCGGCTCTCAGAAAGTCGCCGCTGGGCACCTCCCGACCGTCGGCGAGTCTCACCTTGTAGATTTCACCGCTGGTCGATGATCTGGAGGCAACGTGCTCGATGAAGTCGTAGACGGTCTTCACACGATCGCCAAAGGCTCGCAGCTTTTGTCGCAGGAATTCGGCGGCGTCGGCGGAGCTGTAAACGCTGCCGTTGCGCACGAACCTCGCGATCGTGTTCTGAGCGACCGCATCGATCAGCCGGTCGATGCGCGCCTTCTCCGAAGGTACAGGCTCTCCTGCCGCTCCTACAGACGCAGCGGCCAGCAATATGAGACAGCAGACCCGGCGGCTGAATACAGTCATGACAGCACCACGCGGGCGAACTTGCGTTTGCCGACCTGGACGACGACGGTCCCGGCCTGGAGCCTCAGGCCCTTGTCGCTGACCGGCGCACCGTCGATCCTCACCCCCCCTTGCTCCACCATCCTCAGCCCCTCGGTGCTGGACGGTACCAGATTGGCCTGCTTCAGCATCTGGCCAATGCCCATCGGGGCCCCTGAGAGGTGAACCTCTGGAATCTCGTCTGGAATGCCCCCTCGGGCGCGTCGCTCGAAGTCGACCTCGGCGGCATCGGCGGCCCGAGCGCCGTGAAAGCGCGCGGTGATCTCCTTGGCCAGAATCACCTTCACCTCCTTGGGATTGCGACCTTCCGCCACTTGTGCCTTCAGTGTGGCGATCTCAGCTTCAGGGCGGAAGCTCAACAGCGTGAAGTACTTCCACATCAACTCGTCGCTGATCGACAGCAGCTTCGCGAACATGGTGTTCGCGGGCTCGGTAATGCCGACGTAATTGCCCTTGCTCTTCGACATCTTTTCGATGCCGTCCAGCCCCTCCAGTAACGGCATCGTGAGAATGCACTGGGGCTCCTGGCCGTATTCCGCTTGCAAGGTGCGGCCCATCAGAAGGTTGAACCTCTGGTCGGTGCCTCCCAATTCGAGGTCGCTTCTCAGTGCGACCGAGTCGTAGCCCTGCATGAGGGGGTACAGGAACTCATGGACGCTGATCGACATGCCTGCCTTGAAGCGCCGCGTGAAATCGTCGCGCTCGAGCATCCGGGCAACCGTGTACTTTGCGGCCAGCTCGATCATCCCCCGTGCGCCCAGGGCGTCGTTCCATTCTGAGTTGTAGCGGATCTCGGTGTTTTCCGGATCGAGCACAAGGCTGGCCTGCGCAAAATATGTTTTGGCGTTGGCCTCGATCTGCTCGCGAGTCAGGGGAGGCCGCGTCGTGTTGCGCCCTGATGGATCGCCGATCATCGACGTGAAGTCACCGATGAGAAAGATGACTTTGTGGCCGAGATCCTGCAACTGGCGCATCTTGTTGAGTACCACCGTATGGCCAAGGTGGAGATCAGGCGCGGTAGGGTCCAATCCAAGCTTGATCCGCAGCGGCGTTCCGGTCGCCTCGGCGCGCGCCAGTTTTGACACCCACTCTGATTCCGGCAGCAGCTCATGGCAGCCGCGCCGCGTCAGCGCGAGCGCGTGCCGCACCGCGTCGGTGATTGGATTGCTCCGCGCGTCCGAGGGCCGGCCCAAAGACGAAACTGTTTGTGACATGAGGGAATTGCGTAGCTTTCTGCAGGATCGGTAAGTAACACCGGTTGCTATACTGCGTCGCCGGTCGCCTTACCGACCTGTTCGGACCGTCCGCCCGAGTCCGGTGGCTGCCTTGAATTCTAACGAGGCCCCGGCGCTGGTCTGGACTGCAGTAGTAGTAGTAAATACGCCCAGTCGCTGCAGAAGGCGGCTTGAGCGCAGATTTTGTAGAGTTTGGACTCGGGGCATAACGAGTGAGTGTGTTGGGAAAGGTGGCTGAAGCCACAGCGAATCTTCGAAATTTTTCCAAACGACACCCAAGGGGCTTGGCGGCGGGTGCTGTTACGTTTCTGGCTGGCTTCGCAGCTACTGCGTTCGGAATCGCTCCGCTCGCGCCTGATGCTGCCGACCTTCCAAAACGCCTTGTTACCGAGGTCGTCGCCCCGAGCGGCGACATGCAATCGCAACTCGAAGCGTTGGCCGAGCACGAGTTGGAACTGAGCCGTTCGGACCTGACCCGCGCCGCTGACACCGCGGACACCTTGCTGCAGCGCCTTGGCGTCTCCGATCCTCTGGCCGCAGCCTTCCTCAGAGGCGACCCTGTTGCCCGCCGTTTGCTCGACGGTCGTGGCGGGAAGATGGTGCAAGCTCGCGCGGACGAATCGGGCAAGCTGCTGGAACTGATTGGCCGCTACCCGGCGGAGAACGGCGAGCAAGCCGACACGCATTTCTCGCGGCTGACCATCAGCAAGACAGTGCAAGGCTGGTATGCACGTCTCGAGACAGCGCCCTTGCAATCGGAGGTGCGCTTGGGCAGCGGCACGGTCCGCAACACCCTCTTTGCGGCGACGGATGACGCCCGAATTCCCGATGGCGTGGCCGCCCAGCTCTCTGAAATGTTTTCGACCGAGATCGACTTTCATCGGGAGTTGCGCAAGGGCGACACCTTCAGCGTGGTCTACGAAGCTCTAACCGCCGACGGGGAACCCATAACCTGGAACCAGGGCGCTGGCCATGTGCTGGCCGCCGAGTTCATCAACGCCGGCCGAACACATCAGGCGTTGTGGTATGCCGACCCCGCTACCGGCAAAGGCGCCTATTTCGGTTTCGATGGAAAGAGCAAGCACCGCTCGTTCCTTGCCAGCCCGCTCGAGTTTTCGCGCATCACCTCCGGCTTCGCGATGCGCTTCCATCCCATTCATCAGACTTGGCGACAGCACCTGGGCGTGGACTACGCCGCACCAACCGGCACTCCCGTGCGCGCGGTCGGCGAAGGCGTTGTCGAATTCGCCGGCGTACAGAACGGTTACGGCAACGTCGTCGTCATCCAGCACAGCAACGAACGTGAAACCGTCTACGCGCACTTGAACCGTATCGACACACATAAGGGCGACCGCGTGGAGCAGGGCCAGCGAATTGGCGCCGTGGGCATGACCGGCTGGGCCACCGGTCCCCACCTGCACTTCGAATTCCGCGTCAACGGGCAACACCAGGATCCCCTTTCGATCGCCCTCAGCGGCAGCCCAATCACCATCACGCCCGCTTCCCGCGAGCGGTTTTCGGCTCTGGCAGAAACGGCGCGCACCCAACTTAAGGTGGCCGCATCCATGTCCGGCGGCCGATCGATTCGCGAATAGTCGCGAATGATCGTCTGACGAACAGGCAGCGGCATTTCGGCGATTGCTTCTCGATCCGCATTCACCCTGAGCACCTATGTCGCTGTATCTGGGCCTGATGTCCGGCACCTCGCTGGATGGTGTCGACGGGGCCTTGGTGGACTTTTCGAGCGGTAGTATTGCCGTTCGAACTCACGCCTACGAGCCGTTCCCGACTTCACTGCGCGATACGCTTTTGGCGCTCAACACACCAGGCGACAACGAGCTGCACCGTTCCGCGCTCGCCGCCAACGCGCTCGTTGAGGTATACGCGCGTACTGTTGGGCGCCTTTTGCGCGAAAGCGGCACCCCTTCCGCCGCCGTCCGTGCCATTGGCGCCCACGGCCAGACCGTTCGACATCGACCGGGCGAGTTCGATGGCATCGGCTACACCATTCAGCTCAACAACGGCTCCCTGCTTGCGGAACGAACGGGGATCGATGTCGTCTGCGACTTCCGCAGTCGCGATGTTGCCG
>DASTGE010000654.1:0-13888 GCA_035719405.1 Burkholderiaceae bacterium | reverse complement strand
CCGCGCGGCATCGGCGCGCTGGGCTACACGCTCAGGCGTCCGACCGAGGAGCGCTACCTGATGACGCGTGAGGACCTGACGCGCCAGATCGTCGTGCTGCTGGGTGGCCGGGCGGCAGAGAAGCTGGTGTTCGGGCACCTGTCTACGGGCGCGGCCGACGACCTGTCCCGCGCCACCGAGATCGCGCTGGACATGGTCACGCGCTACGGCATGGAGGAGTCGCTGGGCCACGTCGCGTTCCAGGCGGAACATCCGCGCTTTCTCGACGCGAACGGCGGCCAGGCCCTCGCGGAACCGGAGCTGCATGTGGCTCCCGCCACTCAGCAGCGCATCGACGAGTCGGTGCGTGCCATTGTCGGCAACGCGTTCGACCGCGCCATTGCCGCGCTCACGGTCAATCGCGACGTGCTCGAGCGTGGCGCGGCGGCGCTGCTGGAGCGCGAGACGCTGGACGAGCAGGCGCTGGGCGAATTGGGCCGCGATCTGCAAGTGGCAACCTGATCGCGCGCATCACCCGCGGCAAAGTGCAACTGCGGCGCGCAGGTCCGGTCGAACCGGAGACGATGGGCCAATTGTTCGCAATTGTTCGCAATTGTTCGAGCAGACAAGGAAGGCGCGGACGGATTGACCCGTCCGTGAGCCGCTGCCGTACGTCAGCTGTGAGCGCCGGCCTTCTTCGAGTTGGAGATCGCAGCCTTCTCCGCCGCCTTCGCGTCCTTCTTGCAGACGTTCTGGTCGTTGCCGGTCTTGTCCTCGCAGCGCTCCTTCGCAACGTCGTAGTCCGCCTTGGCCTTCGTCTCGGCCAGCGTCTGGCGGTCCCGCTCGCTGTGCGTCTCCTTGTACTTCAGCTCCGCCAGCCCGACCTTCTCCTTGGCCTTGGCCTCGGCTTCGCAAATGTCCTGCTGATTGCCCTTCATCGGCTTGCAGGCTTCCTTGTCGGCCTTGTAGGCTGCCTTGATGCGGTCCTTCTCGGCCTTCACCTGGTCCTTGCTCAACTTGGCCTCGGACGTCGTCGCGGGCGCGGCCGGTTCGTTTGCCGCTGGAGCCGTCGCAGGGGTTGTCGCAGTTTGCGCAGGTGCCACCGAGCATGCGAGCACGCCTGCGATGAGCAGCACACCGTTGAGCTTCCTGAGAATTGTCATGTCCACTCCTTTCGTTTGAAGACGACACTGCGTACTCTCCGCCCTTCCTTGATTCGGCGGTGCCAGCCGGTTTCCCGCTCGCACGTGGGTATTTGCTGACAATCGTCACCACTCCGACCTCGCGCTCGCGGTGGTACGACGGTGGTACGCCACCGCTTCCTCAACTGTCGGCCGGCCGCTTGAGCGAAAGTACTTGTCCGCCGCGGCGGCAACATGTTTAAAAAAATAATTAAATACGGCACATTCGGAGCTATTTTTGGCGCCTTCAATTTCCCTTGTTCAGCCGAGAATGATCACGACGAAAGGTCAGGGTTAGCCCCGGTCTCTCAATTCCATCAGATGCTTACTATGGCTAAACATTCACTGGAAGCTGCGATGTCCTCAGATTCACCCCGCGCATCTGGCTTGCTGGCCTCGCTCGATCTTCTGCGCGTCGATTTCGACGGTACTGTCGCCCACATTCGCCTTGACCGTCCCGCCAAACGCAACGCCATCAATGATGACTTGATCAGCCAGCTTCATACGTGCTTCGTCAATCTGCCAAGAGATGCGAAGGCCGTGGTGCTGAGTGGCGAGGGCGAGCATTTCTGTGCAGGCCTGGACCTGTCGGCTTTGAGTGAGCGTTCAGTGGCTGAGGGCATCGTTCATTCCCGCAGTTGGCACGCGGCTTTCGACCAGATTCAGTTCGGCCGCGTTCCTGTGATCGCAGTGCTGCATGGAGCGGTGGTCGGAGGTGGACTGGAGCTCGCCAGCTCGGCGCATATCCGCGTGGCCGAGACCAGTACCTTCTATGGCCTTCCTGAGGGGCAGCGTGGGCTGTTCGTGGGCGGGGGCGGATCGGCGCGGGTCCCCCGCCTGATCGGCGTCGCTCGAATGACTGACATGATGCTCAGCGGGCGGGTGCTCAACGCGGAGGAAGGCCATCAGACAGGCCTTTCGACCTATCTCGTCGAGCCGGGTCAGGGCCTGCCGACAGCGATGGAGCTGGCGCGCAAGATTGCATCCAATGCGCCGTTGTCCAACTTCGCGGTGATCCAGGCGCTGCCCCGCATCGCCGATCTCTCGCAGCCCGACGGTCTCTTCGTCGAGTCATTGATGGCGGCGATCGCGCAGGGTGACGACGCCGCCAAGCAGCGCATGCAAGCCTTCCTCGATGGGCGCGCCGGCAAGGTGGGCAAGGAGTAAGCACACTTTCACCGGCTGAACCGAACAAATTGAACCGAGGAAATGAGATGAACGCTCCCCGCTACCGCCAGGTCCATGTCGGAGGATGCCTGAGCGTCACCGTGGAACGGCGCGAAGGCGGCGTGGTGCTGTTGCGCTCGACCGAGGCGTTGCAGCCGTACCCGCCGCGAATCACTGATTGCCTCGAACATTGGGCCTCCGCGGTGCCTGAGCGCACCTTTGTTGCGAGGCGCGAGAACGGCGGCGACTGGCGCCGCATTTCCTACGCGCAGATGCTGCAGCGCGCGCGTGCGGCGGGACAGGCGCTCGCCTCGCGGGGCCTGTCCGCCGAACGCCCGGTGGCCATACTCTCCGACAACGACCTGGAGCACCTCACGTTGTCGGTCGCCTGCTTGTGGGTCGGCGTGCCTTTCGTTCCGGTGTCGCCCGCCTATTCGCTCGTCTCGCAGGACTACGGCAAGTTGCGCCACATCTTGCAGACGACGACACCCGGGATGGTGTTGGCCAGCAGCGGCGCGGAGTTCGAGAGGGCGATCCAGGCCACTGTGCCACCCGACGTGGAAGTCGTCCTCGGAGCCGGCGCGATCGAAGGCCGAAAGACAACGGCCTTTGAAGAATTGCTGGCGGTCGAACCGGGGGCCGAGGAAGCAGCGGCACACGCGCAGGTCGGCCCCGACACCATCGCCAAGTTCCTCTTCACCTCGGGCTCGACGAAGAACCCAAAGGGTGTCATCAACACCCAGCGCATGATTTGCGCCAACCAGCAGATGCTGCGTCAGTCCTTTGTCTTCTTCGCCGAAGAGCCCCCGGTGCTGGTCGACTGGCTGCCCTGGAACCACACCTTCGGCGGCAACCACAATGTCGGCCTGGTGCTCTACAACGGTGGCACGCTCTACATCGACGAGGGCAAGCCCACACCAAAGGGCATGGCCGAAACGCTGCGCAATCTGCGGGAGATTGCGCCGACGATCTATTTCAATGTGCCCAAGGGTTTCGAGGAGATCGCCGCGGTGATGGAAACCGACGAGCAGTTGCGTCGTACGCTTTTCAGCCGGGTGAAGGCCTTCATGTTCGCGGGCGCCGGACTGTCCCAGGCAGTATGGGATCAGCTCGACGCGCTGGCCGAGCGGACGGTCGGGGAGCGCATCAGCATCTTCACGGGCCTGGGCATGACCGAGACCTCGCCCTCATGCACGTTCGCGCTCAAGCCCGGCGTGCGCGCCGGCGAGATCGGACTGCCGTGTCCGGGGGTCGAGGTCAAGCTCGTGCCCGTGGCCGACAACAAGATCGAGATCCGATTCCGCGGCCCGAACGTGATGCCCGGCTACTGGCGGGCCCCAGAGCAGACCGCCGAGGTGTTCGACGAAGAAGGGTTCTATTGCACTGGTGACGCCGTCACCTTCCTCGACCCTGACGACCCTGCCGAGGGCCTGCTGTTCGACGGCCGGACTGCCGAGGACTTCAAGCTCTCGAGTGGCACCTTTGTGAGCGTCGGGCCCCTGCGGGCGACCGTGATCGCCGAAGGCGCTCCGTATGTGCAGGACGTGGTGGTTGCGGGGTTGAACCGTAACGAGATCGGCCTTCTGGTCTTTCCGCGGCTGGACGAGTGCCGACGGCTTGCAGGCCTTCACGGATTTACCCCGGGGCCCGAAGTGCTGCACCATCCCGCCGTGCGCGATTTCTTCCAGCAGCTGGCTGACCGGCTCTGGCGCTCCGGTACCGGGAGCGCCAACCGGCCCGCACGCATGCACCTCCTTGCCGAGCCGCCCTCGATCGACAAGGGCGAGGTCACCGACAAGGGATCGATCAACCAGCGGGCGGTGTTGAACGTGCGCGCGGCGCTCGTCGACGCTTTGTACGCGGGAACGGAGAGCGACCCCTTCCTCATCCTCCCCAGCAAGGAGTAATCCATGCAAATTCCAGGACAGGCGGCACTGGTGACTGGCGGCGGCTCGGGGCTGGGCGCCGAAACTGCACGCGAGCTGGCGCGGCAGGGGGCCCGGGTCGCCGTGCTCGACATCAACGGCGAGGCTGCGAATGCCATCGGGCGGGAGATCGGCGGGATCGGTCTTGCCTGCGACATCACGGATACGGCCAGCGTCACGCAGGCGATCGCTGCCGCGCGGCAGGCGCAGGGGCCGGCGCGCATACTGATGAATGTCGCTGGCATCGGGGGCGCCAAGCGCGTCGTCGGAAAGGACGGCAGCCCCATGCCGCTCGAGGATTTCAAGCGCGTGATCGACGTGAACCTTGTCGGCACTTTCAATATCATCCGCCTCGTCGCGGCCGAGTTCGCGAAGCTCGAAGCGCTGGAGGACGGCGAGCGCGGTGTCATCGTCAACACCGCATCGGTCGCGGCCTACGAAGGCCAGGTGGGGCAGGAGGCGTATGCAGCGTCCAAGGGTGGCATCGTGTCGCTGACGCTGCCGCTGGCCCGTGACCTTGCCCAGCACGGGGTGCGGGTCGTCACGATCGCGCCCGGGTTGTTCCTCACGCCGCTGCTTTACCAATTGCCTCCCGAGGCTCAACAGGCGCTTGCGAACTCGATTCCCTTTCCCAAGCGCCTCGGCAAGCCGCAGGAGTTTGCCGATCTGGCGGCGCACATCGTGCGCAACGCGTCGCTCAACGGCGAGGTGATCCGGCTCGATGGCGCCTTGCGCCTGCCTCCCCGCTGACCCGGGCCAGTCTTTTCGCAGGAAGTCCCGAGGTGGCTACACTGGCGCCGCAAATGCCGAGCAACGACACAAAGAACATTGACGCCTCGCCGTCCAACGACGGGGGTCTCGACCAGACGTGTCTGCAACACTTGCTCGGCTATCACATCGCCCAGGCTGACATCCCCGCCAAGGTCGCGTTTTTCAAGCACATAGGCCGGCCGCTGGGTATCAGGCCCGTGGAGTTCACCATTCTGTTGGTGGTGGCCTTCAACCCTGGCGCCACGCAGAAGCAGATCGGCCAGGCCCTTGCGCTGTCCGCGCCCAACCTGACGCTTCTGCTTGACCGCATGCAGGAAAGAGGCTGGCTCGAGCGCGTGCGCAGCGAGACCGACCGTCGCGCCCAAAGCCTGCATCTGACCGATGCCGGGCAGCAGGTCGCCGAACAGGCCCATGGCATATCGCTGACCATGGAGCAGGACCTGCTCAAGCATCTGACCGAGGGGGAGAAGCTGATGCTGCGCGAACTGCTCGACAAGGTCGCCCGGCACCGCAGAATCTGACACGGGCTTTTCGAGTACTACCATCGTCAGGATGAACAAGGCCTTCACCAAGGAGCCCGAAGGCGACGCCGAGGACGATGACGGCGCCTCACTGCCGGCCTTGCCCGCCGGAGGGAAGAACTACATCACGCCTGGCGGTTATCACCGCCTGCGTGACGAATTGCTGCAGCTGATCGACGAGGAGCGGCCCAAGGTGGTCGAAGCCGTGTCGTGGGCCGCCAAGAACGGCGACCGCTCGGAGAACGGCGACTACATCTACGGCAAGAAGCGTCTGCGCGAGATCGACCGCCGCATCCGGTTCCTCACCAAGCGACTTGACATTGCGGAAGTGGCGGACCCATCGGCGCACCATGGGATTGACCAGATCTTCTTCGGTGCCACTGTCACCTACGCGAACAGCAGGGGTGAAGAACGGACGGTCACGATCAAAGGCATCGACGAGGCCGACAGCCTGAAGGGCGAAGTCAGCTGGATTTCGCCGATCGCCCGGGCGCTGCTGAAGGCGCGCGAGGGCGACCAAGTGCAGCTGATGACACCCGCAGGGCTGGAGACGATCGAGGTGCTGGAGGTGCGATACCCGCTGCCGAATGCAGGCGGATGATGTCGCGAGCTTCGAATATGATCGTGGCCGGTGATCGATTCATCGATCACCGGCCACAGATCTCTCCCTGAGCATCGCTGCTCAGGCCGAGCCTCAAAGGACCCCTCTCTTGGGGGGGGACTATAGCCGAAGGCTGGCCCTCGGCACGGAAGTCACGGGCAAAGTCTCAGGGCTTCACGCGCTGAGCTCGCAGTACGGAAGGCGCACGCTTGAGAGTTCTCAGTACGTCGGCCAGATGCTGCCTGTCCCGCACGCTGACCAGCAACCGGATCTCGGTCGTCTCGCTGGCTCGCTCATCACCCATGTCGACATGGGTGATGTCAGCCTCGGACACGCTCACTGCCTGTGCCACGCGAGCAAGTACGCCCTTGCCGTTTTGCACAAGTACGGTGATCCCGGTCTCGAAGGGGCGCGCCAGTTCCTCGGCCCACTCCACGTGCATCCAGTGTTCGCTGTCGCGTTCGAAAAGGCGCTTGCCCGTGGAGCAGTCCGCCGTGTGAACGACCAGCCCTTCGCCGCGGCCCAGGTAGCCCACAATCGCGTCGCCGGGAATGGGCCGGCAGCATGTCGCAAGCCGGACCGAAGCTCCCTCGCTGCCGTCGACCACGACCAGTCCTTGCGTCGGCACCGCCTCGTCGGAACTGTAGCGGCCCATGCTCAACAACACCGCGTCAGGCTTTGCGCCCTGCTCGGTCATCGCCTGCGCCACACGCTTGGCAACAATGGTCGGAATCTTCCGTCCGAGCCCGATGTCGATCAGGAGTTCGCTGCGCGAGCGGTTGCCGCTCCAGCGCGTCACTTGTTGCCATAGCGAAGCGGCATTGGCATCCGTCGGGTCACCCAAAGGCAGTTTCAGGCCTTCGGCGCGCAACGCTTGCGCAAGGAGCTTTTCGCCCAGGGCGTACGACTCCTCCTGCTCCATGTTCTTCAGGTAATGACGGATCTTCGAGCGGGCTCGTCCCGTGCGTACGAAGTTGAGCCAGCCCGGATTGGGGCGTGCGCCCGGAGCGGTCATTACTTCGACCACGTCGCCCGAGCGCAGTTCGGTGCGCAGCGCCACCGGCTCGCCGTTGACGGTTGCCGCCACACAATGGTCGCCGACATCGGAGTGGATGGCATAGGCAAAATCGACAGGCGTCGCTCCGCGCGGCAGCGCGAGGATCTTGCTCTTGGGCGTGAAGACGTAGACGGCATCAGGGAAGAGGTCGATCTTGACGTGCTCGAGAAACTCGGCCGCGTCTCGCGTCTCGTCCTGGATGTCCAGCAGCGACTGCAGCCACATCGTCCCCAGGCGCTGGGCTTCCGACACGCCGTCCTCGTCAACCTTGTACAGCCAGTGCGCGGCAATGCCCTTCTCGGCCACAGCATGCATGGGCTCGGTCCGGATCTGGAATTCCACCGGCGTTCCGAGCGGGCTCACGAGCGTTGTGTGCAGCGACTGGTAGCCGTTGGCCTTGGGGATTGCGATGTAATCTTTGAAGCGGCCGGGCACGGGCTTGTAAAGCTGGTGCAGCACGCCCAGCCCAAGGTAGCACTCTGGCAGCGTGTGAACGATGATGCGGAAGCCGAAGATGTCGCTGACCTGCGCAAAGCCGGCGTGCTTTTCCCGCATCTTGCGGTAAATCGAGTAAAGCGTCTTCTCGCGACCGGAGATCTGCACCTTGACCTTGGCGGCGACAAAGGCCTTTTCCACGTCGCGCTGCACGCGGTCGACGATGTCACGCCGGTAGCCGCGAGCCTTTTGCACCGCCTTCGCGAGTGCCGAGTAGCGCCAGGGATGGAGGTGCTCGAAGGAAAGCTCCTGCAATTCGCGGTAGGTCTGGTTCAAGCCGAGCCGATGCGCGATCGGCGCGTAGATGTCGAGCGTCTCGCGCGCAATGCGAGAGCGCTTTTCGGGCGCCAGTGCATGCATCGTGCGCATGTTGTGGAGGCGGTCGGCAAGCTTGACCAGGATGACGCGGACATCGCGCGCCATCGCGAGCAGCATCTTGCGGAAGGATTCAGCCTGCGATTCTTCTCGCGTCGAGAAGTGAAGCTTGTCCAGCTTCGTCAGGCCGTCGACCAGATCGGCGGTCGGCGCACCGAAGCGTTCGATCAACTCCGTCTTGGTGACGCCGCAGTCCTCCATGGCGTCGTGCATGAGGGCGGCCATGATCGCCTGCACGTCGAGCTTCCAGTCCGAGCACAGCCCGGCTACGGCGAGCGGATGCGTGATGTACGGCTCGCCCCCGGCGCGGAACTGGCCGAGGTGGGCCTCATCGGCGAACTTGAAGGCTTCACGGACCTTTTTGATGTCGGCCTTGGAGAGGTAGTCGAGCTTGGCCACCAGCGTCGCGAACGACGCCCCCTCTGCCTTGTCCTTGTTGGTCACGCTCACGGACGAGCCGAACCTCGGCAGGCCTGTCAGCGCTGCGGGCAGGTGTTCGGCGGCGAAGGATCGGATGCCCATGGCCCTCAATTTAACCAGCATTGGGCGGTCTGGTGCGGTGACGGAAATTTGGCGGCAAAAAATAAGGGCGCCTCAAAGGCGCCCCCTCGCGTCGGTGCGGCTCTCGCCACGGGTCTTGGCTCAGACAGGCACCTTGCGCAGCATCTCCAGGCCCACATGACCGTCCGCGATTTCGCGCAACGCCGTGACCCCGGGCTTGTTCTTGGCTTCGATCTTCGGCGCGTGGCCCTGGCTCAACATTCGCGCACGGTAGGTGGCAGCAAGCACGAGCTGGAAGCGGTTCGGAATCTTATTCAGGCAATCTTCGACGGTGATGCGGGCCATGATTCAAATAAGGTTCAACGCAGCGAACACCGATGATTTGGCCTTGCGCTGCGCGGCGTACTTAAGCCGCTGGGAATGAACGACGGTTTTCAGATCGAATAGCGCCGTCTCGAACAGAGCATTTATTATAACGTAGTCGAAGTGCCTTGCCTGAGCGACTTCCAGTTGCGCATTGCTCATCCGCTGCGAAATGACCTCGGGGTGATCCTCCCCGCGACGCTGCAGACGCAGCTGCAACTCCTGCCAACTGGGCGGCAGGATGAAAATGAGCACCGCGTCCGGGAACAGGCGCTTGATCTGGAGCGCGCCCTGCCAGTCGATCTCGAGCACCACATCCTCGCCTCGGTTGAGTCGGTCTTCGATTGCCGCACGCGAAGTACCGTAAAGGTTGTCGTGCACCTCGGCCCATTCGAAGAACTCGCCTTGCTCGACCATCCGGCGGAACGTTGCCTCGTCGACGAAGTGATATTCGCGCCCGTTCTGCTCCTGTCCTCTGGGCTTGCGCGTCGTGTGGGAGATGGACACCGCCAAGTGTGAGTCGAGCTCCAGGAGTGCCTTGACGAGACTTGATTTTCCGGCGCCGGAGGGCGCCGCAACGACGAACAGGTTGCCGGGTGTTTCCATAAGACAGTGTACGGTTTGGTCGTGTGCGCTTCAGCCGTCGATCTCTGGACTCGCGCTTGTCTTCCGCCGCGCCAGGAGCGCGATCTCCGAGTTCGTCAGAGCTTTGGTGAACAGGCGGAAATCCTGTATCTGCCCATCGAATGCCGGATGGGCATCGCTGCCCCAACCCAGCCTGCCGTCATGATGAGCAAGCCGAGCCGGCAGGAACGATACGCAGGGGCTCTGGGCGACGAGCCTGCCGTCAAGAAAGATCTTGCCTGTCGAGGCTTTCAGGGTCACGCCGACGTGGGCCCAGCGCCCGACAGTCATGGGGTGTGACGCCTCCACGGCCTGCTCGTCGCCCGTGCCGGCCTCGGCCATTGCAAATTGAAGGCACGCGCCCCCCGCGTCTCTTTGCCCCTGAACGATTCGCAGGTATGAGCCGCCGTCGTTTCCGATGTGGAGAAGGCAGTTTCCGGCACGCAACGAACGGGCCCGTGTCCACATGGAGATCGTGAAATCACCCAGGTTCATCAGAAGGCCGGATGGCAGCTGCAGGGATGCCGTCGCCGTCTCGAACGAAAGCGCCTTGCCGGACAGCCGTCCTTCCGCCCATCCGGCGCCGGGCATCAGGATCGCAACGAATGGCGTCCTCACGCCTTCGCCACTCAGCTGCAGGCCCTCCGCGGTGGCGCCGCATCCGTCGCTCAACGGAATCCAGCAGCGCAGTTCGCCCGGCACCGCCACACGCACAGTCCCCAAGGGGCCGATCTCCAGATCGCCGAGCATGGCTGTGACCTGATAGAACCAGGTACCGTTGGGCGGCGAGTCGGAATACGACAGCCTCCTGCCGGGCTTGACGCGGGCGATCATGATGAATGGGCCCCGAGGGCTGCATGCTCGCTTCACCACATGCGAGGAGGCACCTTCGCTGCCCCGCCACGACAGTACCGTGCGCCGATCGACACACACAGCGGACAGTTCCCCAGGAGGCGCGAGGAAAGCGGCACACTCCTCACGGTGCAGGGCGGCATCCACTGCACCCCCTTCGTGCGGGTCGAGATCGCGGCCCGGCGACTCCCGCATTCCGATCGTTCCCTCGGCGGCCACTTCGATGCTCCCGTGCGTCGCCGGGAGGCCGAAATCGCTGGCGCGATTCGTCGCCGCCTTTTCACCCGGGTCGCTCGTCATGGGAATTTCGCTGCTTGATGGCCGAACGCAGGGATTCTTCGGCCTCGCCACAGTGAAATTCATGGCGGACTCATGACTTTTGGATGACCTGCGTTGCGGACGCCCGAACTGACTGGCGGGCCCGAGGAATCGGTCACGTTCCTCGGAAAGGGTGTAGTTGCGCAGAGTCAGGCCCGCGCGCGCGTCACGCCCCTGGAAACGTCACTCGATGTTCTGCACCTGCTCGCGCATCTGCTCGACGGCGACTTTCATTTCCACCGAAGTGTTCGTCAGCTCCAACGTGGAAGACTTGGAGCCCAGGGTGTTGGCTTCGCGATGGAGTTCCTGGATGAGGAAGTCCAGTTGCTTGCCCACTTCGCCCCCGGTCTTGAGCAAGCGCGTGATCTCGTCGAGATGGCTCACGAGCCTGGCAAGTTCCTCGGCGACATCGATGCGCAGCGCGTAGGCCGCGGCTTCGTTGAGCGCCCGCTCCTGCAAGGCTTCGGCGCTCACGCTCGACTGCGCGCCTGCGGCCAAAAGTGCTTCCTGCCAGCGTTCGAGAAACCGCTCCTGCTGGCGCTGCACGGCTTGCAGCACCAGCGGCTCGGCTTGGGACGCCAGCTCGCGAAGGCGCGCGATGCGCTCCAGGAGTACCTCCACCAGCCGCGCACCTTCTCGCGCCCGCGCGTCACGCAAAGCCGCCGTCGCTCGGCGCGCCGCCTCCAGGGCATTCTCATCGAGGCGTGCTGCAGGCCCGCCGCCGCGGCACCATTGAAGCGCCTCGTGAACCGACAGGGCTTGTGCCCGCGGCAGCCAGCCCTGAACGGTGCTTTCCAACTGGGCCAGACGGTTCAGCTGCTCAGGAGCCGGGGTGGGCCAGTGCGTGTCAGCGTCGCGCTGCGTCGTCATGCGCAACTCGATCTTGCCGCGCTTGAAGGCGCTCCCCAGCATTTCGCGCAGTGCGGGTTCGAGGCCGCGCAGTTCGTCAGGCAGGCGAAAGACAAGATCGAGGAAGCGGCCGTTGACCGAGCGCAATTCGACCGTGACGGCGGCCACGGTGACGGGGGATTCGGTGATGTCCCCAGGGGCTGAGCTGGCGCTCGCATAACCGGTCATGCTGTAGACTGCCATTACCCTTTCGCCGCTCCCCAAGATCAAACGCCGATTATGTCAAAGCCCAAACCTGCCCCGTTGCCTGCCGGCACCGTGGTCGGTGGCTATCAGATCGTCAAGAAGCTGGCAGCCGGAGGGTTCGGCGTCGTTTACCTGGCCGAGGATGAACAGCGCCATCTCGTTGCCCTGAAGGAGTATCTGCCCTCCTCGCTGGCCGAGCGCGCTCCCGGTGAACTGACGCCGCGGGTCAAGCCGGAGAAGCAGCCCCTGTACAGATTGGGCTTGAAGAGCTTTTTCGAGGAAGGCCGCTCCCTCGCTCAGATTTCGCACCCCAGCGTCGTCTCGGTGCTCAACTTCTTCCGGGAGAACGAGACCGTCTACATGGTGATGAACTACCTGCAGGGAGACACGCTGCAGGACTTCATCGTCACGGCTCGCGACCTCAAGCGCGACAAGGTGTTTCGCGAAAGCACCATCCGCAGCCTGTTCGACGAGATCCTCCGCGGTCTGCGTATCGTCCACCAGCACAAGATGCTGCACCTGGACATCAAGCCGGCGAACATCTTCATCACGAACGACAACAAGGCCGTTCTGCTGGATTTCGGCGCTGCGCGCGAGGTGCTGTCGAAGGAGGGCAACTTCATTCGCCCGATGTACACGCCCGGTTTTGCCGCGCCCGAAATGTATCGCCGCGACGGGACGCTGGGGCCGTGGACCGACATCTACGCCATCGGTGCCTGCATCTACGCCTGCATGCAAGGCTATCCTCCCAACGACGCGCCCCAGCGCATCGAGAAGGACCGGCTTGCGCTCAGTCTCTCGCGACTACGCAACGTCTATTCCGACAACCTTATCGAGGTGACCGAGTGGTGTATGTCGCTCGATCCGCTGTCGAGGCCGCAGAGCGTGTTCGCGCTGCAGAAGGAACTGGCTCGGGAGACCGAGCGCCGTTACACCAAGCTCAGCTTCAGTGAGCGGCTGAAGCTTCAGATCGAGAACCTCAAGACAGGGGCGAAGTCGTGAAGAACTTGGCTTCCCGCAATACCCGCCTTTGGCGAGCGACGGGCAGGGAGGCTGTCACGCGGCATCATCGTGGCCTTTCCAACGTTGTCTAACGCATGCGGTTCACTGTCTACCAGGTCAGCCGAAAGGGCGGTCGCGAGAAGAACGAAGACCGCATGGGCTACTGCTACACCCGCGATACGGTGCTGTTCGCGCTGGCCGACGGGATGGGCGGACATCCCGAGGGCGAGGTGGCCTCGCAGCTCGCGCTCCAGACAATGGCCGCGATGTTCCAGCGCGATGCAAAGCCGACGCTCAGTGATCCGCTGCGGTTTCTCAACGACGCCATCTTCGCCGGGCACCACCAGCTGTTGCGATACGCGACCGAGAAAGCGCTGATCGACACGCCGCGCACCACCATCGTCGCCTGTCTGCTGCAGGGCAATGCCGCGCACTGGGCGCATTGCGGGGACTCTCGTCTGTACCTCGTGCGCGGCGACAAGCTCATTGCCCGGACCCGGGATCATTCCTACTCGGAACTGCAGGATGCCCTGAGCCAGGTCGTGCCGATGGGTGAGCGATTCAACCGGAATGTGCTGTTCACGTGCCTTGGCTCGCCGGGCAAGCCGGTCGTCGATTGCGCCGGTCCCATGTTGCTGCAGCGGGGGGACCGCATCATGCTGTGCTCCGACGGGCTGTGGAGCGGCCTGTCCGATGGCGACATCGTGCGCCACCTCAGCAACAAGCCGGTGGCCGAAGCCGTGCCCGACCTCGTCGAGGACGGCCTGCGCAACGGCGGCGACCACTGCGACAACGTGACGGTGATCGCGATGGAGTGGGAGACGCCCGATTCCTTCGAGAGCACCCGCGGCGTGGTCACCGACAGCATCTCCGACGGCGTCTTCGCCTCGACCATCCAGGCCGGCGTGCTCGACACGCTGGTCGAAGACCTCGACGATGCCGCCATCGAGCGGTCCATCGCCGAGATCAACGAAGCGATCAAACGCTCCGCCGCCAAGAAAGCCTGAGGGCTCGTAAAAGATGACGTTCCAAAGAAGCGGCAACCGCGCCGCCGACCAGCT
>DASTGE010000653.1:0-4971 GCA_035719405.1 Burkholderiaceae bacterium | reverse complement strand
GGCCGTAGGAGTTCTCGTTGCGATGATCGATCATTGCAGCCAGCGAGGTGCTCTTGCCGGAGCCGGTGGCGCCCACAAAGATGACGAGTCCGCGCTTGGTCATCGTCACTTCCTTCAGCACCGAGGGCACTCCAAGGGAGTCGATCGTCGGCAGCGTCATTGGAATCGTCCGCAGCACGAGGCCCACGTGGCCCTGCTGAACGAAGGCATTGCAGCGGAAGCGGCCGATTCCCTGTGGGGAGATGGCGAAGTTGCACTCCTTGGTGCGCTCGAACTCCGCGGCCTGCTTGTCGTTCATCACAGCGCGCGCGAGCGCCAGCGTGTGCTGGCCGGTGAGCGGCTGCGGCGACACTTTCGTCACCTTGCCGTCGACCTTGATGGCCGGGGGAAAGTCCGCGGTGAGGAAGAGGTCCGAACCGTTGCGCGTCACCATCAGGCGCAACAGGTCGTTGATGAACTTCGATGCCTGGTCTCGTTCCATTGTCGGGTTTCCTGTTCAGCCTTCGCTGGCTGTCAGCCGGGAAAGTTCTCGGGGACCTTCGCTTTGGAGCGGGCCTCCGCCGGCGAAATCTGATTGCGTCGGACGAGGTCAGCCAGGTTCTGATCGAGCGTTTGCATGCCGATCCCCTGTCCGGTCTGGATCGCAGAGTACATCTGGGCGATCTTGTTCTCCCGGATGAGGTTTTTGATGGCAGACGTTCCGAGCATGATCTCGTGCGCCGCGACCCGTCCGGAGCCGTCTTTCAGCTTGCACAGGGTCTGGGAGATGACGCCAACCAGCGACTCCGACAACATCGCGCGCACCATTTCCTTTTCGGCTGCCGGAAAGACGTCGACCACCCGGTCGATCGTTTTGGCTGCGCTCGAGGTGTGCAGTGTGCCGAACACGAGGTGGCCGGTCTCCGCCGCCGTGAGTGCTAGGCGAATGGTTTCAAGGTCGCGAAGCTCGCCGACGAGGATCGCGTCGGGGTCCTCCCGCAGGGCCGATCGCAGCGCGTTGTTGAAGCTCAAGGTGTGAGGCCCCACCTCGCGCTGGTTCACCAGGCACTTTTTCGACTCATGCACGAACTCGATGGGATCCTCGATCGTCAACACATGGCCGTATTCATTCTCGTTGAGATGATTGACCATGGCAGCCAGCGTGGTGCTCTTGCCGGAGCCGGTCGGTCCTGTTACCAGCACGAGGCCGCGCGGTTTGAGTGCCAGATCGGCGAAAACCTTGGGCGTGTTGAGCTGCTCGAGCGTGAGGATTTTGCTCGGGATGGTCCGGAACACGGCGCCTGCACCGCGGTTCTGGTTGAACGCGTTGACGCGGAAGCGGGCCAGGCCCTGGATCTCGAAGGAGAAGTCGCACTCCAGCGTGTCCTCGAACACCTTGCGCTGGGCATCGTTCATGATGTCGTAGACCATGCCGTGCACCTGCTTGTGCTCCAGCGCCTCGACGTTGATGCGACGCACGTCCCCATGCACGCGGATCATTGGCGGCAGGCCTGCAGACAAATGCAGGTCCGACGCCTTGTTCTTGACTGAAAAGGCCAGCAGCTGAGTGATATCCATGGGGGAGAAATGCAGCTTAAGCTCGAACGATTATGTCGAGCATCTCCTCGAACTTACAACAAGTCCGCCTGCGCATCGCGCGCGTCTGTGCTGCGGTGCAGACCCCCGTGCAAACCGTCACGTTGCTGGCCGTGAGCAAGACGTTCGGGCCCGAGGCGGTTCGTGATGCATTCGACGCCGGTCAAAGCGCGTTCGGCGAGAACTACGTGCAGGAGGCGCTTGAGAAGATGCAAGCCCTGCAAGACCTGAAGGGGCAGTTGCAGTGGCATCTCATCGGCCCCATCCAGAGCAACAAGACGCGCGCGGTGGCCGAGGCGTTCGACTGGGTGCACACGGTCGACCGGCTGAAGATCGCCCAACGGCTGTCGCAGCAGCGCCCGACGGGATCGTCGCCTCTGCAGGTGTGTGTGCAGGTGAACGTGAGTGGCGAGGCGAGCAAGAGTGGGGTTGCTCCCGACGACGTGCTGCCCCTGGCGCGTGAGGTCGCCGCAATGCCCAACCTGTGCCTGCGTGGCCTGATGGCGATCCCCGAACCTGCCGATGGCTTCGATGAGCAACGGGCGCCACATCGAAAACTTCGGGAGCTGCTCGAGTCGCTGCGCGGGCACGGGCTGGCCGTCGATACGCTGTCGATGGGGATGAGTGCCGACCTGGAGGCGGCGATCGCCGAAGGGGCGACGATCGTGCGTGTGGGGACGGCGATCTTCGGGGGACGAGTGACTGTCGCAGGGTGAGGGAACGAGGCGCTAAAGCGGCAACAGGCTCGTGTTCTTGACTTCCTCCATCACGGTGTACGTGCGAGTCTCGCGCACACCGGGCAGGCTCCATATCACGGAGGCGATCAGTTCACGGTACGCGCTCATGTCGGCCACCCGGGTCTTGATGAGGTAGTCGAAGCCGCCGGCCACCAGATGGCATTCGAGGATCTCGGGCCGGGCCTGCACGGCGGCCTTGAAGACATCCATCACATCAGGCGCGGTACGATCCAGCAGCACCTCGACGAACACCAGCATGCCAGCACCCAGCTTCGCCGGATTGAGTCGTGCCTCGTAGCCGAGGATGTAGCCGTCGCGCGTGAGGCGCTTCACGCGCTCAAGCACCGCCGTGGGCGAAAGGTGCACTGCCTCCGCCAGCTTCAGGTTGGAGATGCGGCCATCTTTCTGCAGCACCCGCAGGATGCGGGCGTCGATCCGGTCGATCCCGCGGTCCGCAACCACGGTGGATGAGGATGGGTCTGGGTCTGGGGACGTCATGGGCTGGGGATTATCCGGGAACTGGCGATGAACGCCGAATCTATCGCCGGTTGCAAGCGCCTAAGCTGCAAATTCATCATTCAGTTGCACACGCGCCATGAATTCCTCCGCCACTACCTTCGATGCGCCGCCACCGGGCGCCCGGCTGCCGTTCCCCTATCGTCCCGAGCATGAGGCGGTGGTGCGCGCTCTCGACACACTGCACGGGCACATCGACTGGTCGTCGGTGATCGCCCAGGCGCGGCCATGGGTGCGCGCGGTGCGCGAGCGGCCGGCGCCGTTCTGGGCAATGGAGTCGTTGCTGCGGGAGTACCCGATTTCAAGCGCGGAGGGCCTCGCCTTGATGCGGCTGGCCGAGGCGCTGTTGCGCGTGCCCGATGCCGAGACCGCCGTCGCTCTGACCGCCGACCAGCTTGGCAGGGCGCATTTCGAAAACACGACCGTCGAGGGTCCGCACAAGGTGCTGGCGAGCCTGTCGGCCAATGCCATCGCCTTGTCGAAGCGATTGCTGCCTGAGGGTGACGTCAATGGCGGGGGCCTGCTCGGCCGGCTCGGTGCGAAGACCGTCGTGGCGGCGACGGTCCGCGCGATTCAATTGCTGGGGCGGCAATTCGTGCTCGGTCGCTCGATCGGGGAAGCGATGGGCGAGGCGGTGGCACAGCGCAGGTTCAGCGGCGCTCCCCTGCGCTTTTCGTACGACATGCTCGGTGAAGGTGCTCGCGCCGAGAGCGACGCCGAGCGGTATCTGGGTGCTTACTGGCATGCGATTCAAGCCATCGCCGGAACGACCCCAGCGACTGCGCCCGAAACCGCCGATGGCATTTCGATCAAGCTGTCGGCGCTGTTCTCCCGATACGAGGATGCGCAGCGCGAACGGGTGTTCGCCGAAGCGCTGCCCCGGGCCTGGTCCCTCGTGGAAGCGGCCGCGCGCGGCAACATCAACCTCACGATGGACGCCGAGGAGAGTGATCGACTGGAACTGTCGCTCGATGTGCTGGAGGCGCTGGCCGTTCGCATCGCAAGAGAGTTTCCTCGATGGCAGGGCTTCGGGCTGGTGGTGCAGGCCTACCAGACACGAGCGCTCGCCGTGGTGGATGAGGTGGCGGGAATTGCAAGGCGCAGCGGCCTGCGTCTGATGGTCCGGCTGGTCAAGGGCGCTTACTGGGACGCGGAGATCAAGCGCGCACAGGAACTCGGCCTGCCTGGCTATCCGGTGTTCACCCACAAGTCGCACACCGACATCTGCTACCTCGCATGTGCGCGCGCGTTGATCGGGTACCAGGACGTCATCTACCCGCAGTTCGCCACGCACAACGCGGGCACGATCGCCGCCATTATCCAGATGGCCGCGGCCGCGGCCGCCCCCTTCGAGATGCAGCGCCTGCACGGCATGGGCGAAGGCGTGTACCGGGAGGTCCTGCGCCACACGAACGTTCCCCTGCGCGTGTACGCGCCCGTGGGCGAGCATCGCGATCTCCTCGCCTATCTCGTGCGGCGCCTGCTGGAAAACGGTGCGAACTCGTCGTTCGTGCATCAGCTCGCCGACGGGAGCGTGAGTTACGAGGAGTTGCTTGCCTCCCCGCTGATCGAGGTGCATCCACGCCCGGCTCTGCCATTGCCTCCGCACCTTTACGGGCCCGCACGTCGCAACTCCGCAGGCATCGATCTCGCGTGCATCGAGCAACGCGAGCCCTTGGAAAGAGCGGCTGCCCGAACCCGCGTACCTTGCGTGCCTGAGGCGGATCCCGCTCGGATCGACAGCGCCATGGCGAGCCTGCAGCAGGGCTTCGAGGCATGGAGCCACGTGGCTCTCGTCGAACGTGCCGCGATTCTGCGCCGTGCCGCCGATGCTCTGGAGGCGCGCATGCCGGAGTTCGTCGGACTTCTCGTGGCGGAGGCACGCAAGACGCTTGGGGATTGCGTGGCCGAGGTGCGTGAGGCCGTCGACTTCTGCCGCTACTACGCGGATCAGGCCGAGGAGAAGCTGTGCGAGATCGAATTGCCCGGACCCACAGGCGAACACAACCAGCTGCGGCTTCGCGGACGCGGCGTCTTCGTGTGCATCAGCCCTTGGAATTTCCCGCTGGCGATCTTCACCGGGCAAGTCACCGCTGCCTTGGTATGCGGCAACGCCGTTGCGGCAAAGCCCGCCGAGCAGACC